>JADHLJ010000010.1 GCA_016780745.1 Alphaproteobacteria bacterium
ACACGCCCACCGGTACCGCTCTGATCCCGCCCATGGCCAGTCTTTCCTCGCCAAGCGCCTTGGATATATCCGTCGCTTTGGTAATCGAGAGGCCGGCGGCCGCGGTCCTGGGAGCCACGACAACCAGGCGATTGCGCAGAAAATCCCGTCTTTCCTCGAGGAGGCCGGCCTTGTCGAGTTCATCCGCCCAGGCGGTGTTGGCGGAGAGAAAAACCGAGGCCGGCGCGCCATCCAGGATCTGCCGCGCCAATGCCGAGCTGGCGGCGTAAACGCCCTTCACATTGGCGCCTTTGAACGCGGCGATCACCTCTTCCATGGCGTCCCGGGTACTGGCGGCGGCGAAGACCAGAACCGGCTCTCGCGCCGAGGCGACACCGGCGCTTGCGAGGACGGCGAGGGTGGCTAGGATGAAGGCAAGGCGACGCATGCTGGGCCGGTCGGTCCATATATGTTTGAGAAAGCGCTGTATACGACGGAACATAACGCTTGGCAACGCGGTGGGGCGAGGGATCGAATGACGGACATGTTTCACGAAGGCAATCGCGCGCTGCAGGATCGCTTCGATGGCCGGCGCCTCGCCGATAGCCTGGAACGCAATCGCCGGCACGATAGCTTCACCGACGCGGATATCGCGTTTATCGAGGGCGCGCCTTTCTTCTTTCTGGCGACGGCCCATGGCGAGACCGTGGATTGCTCTTTCAAGGGCGGGATGCCGGGTTTCGTGAAGGTCACCGGCCCCAACACCCTGAGCTTTCCCGATTATGACGGGAACAGCATGTACAAAAGCCTCGGCAACATCATGAAAGGCGGCAATGTCGGGCTGCTTTTCATCAAATTCGACGGCACCGGCGAGCGCATGCGGATCAACGGCGCGGCGGTTTTGGACGATGACCCCGCGCGTTTGTCCGGGTTCGAGGGCGCCAAGATGCTGGTTGACGTGACCGCGCGACATATCTTTCCCAACTGTCCACGCTATATCCCGGCGATGGACGGGCTGGAGATTTCGGCCAATGTGCCGCGCCCGGGGCACGAGCCGCCGGAAGCGGCCTGGAAGTTCCGGGATTACGCGAAGGACCATCTTCCGGAACGTGACAGGAAGCGGCTGTTTGAAACCTGATTAAGCCGCTTTTCCAATGTCGACGGTCCGGTCGGGCGGAAAGATCACCGATACCGTGGTGCCGACGCCGGGGCTGCTGTCTATGTCCAAGCGCCCGCCATGGAGTTCGACAAGCTGTTTCGAAAGGGAAAGACCGAGGCCTGTGCCCTCGTGGGTCTCCAGTGAATTCCCGCGGACCTGACCGAATGGCTCAAGGACCATCGCCAGGTCTTTCTTCGCGATTCCCAGGCCCGTATCGCCGACCACGATCGACATCGACCCAGCATCGGTCAATTGACATGACAGACGGACGTCACCGCCTTCCTTGTTGAACTTGATCGCGTTGGACATCAGGTTCAGCGTGATTTGCCGCACCAGGCGTTCATCGGCGCGAAGCTTGGGCAAGTCCGCTTCGGTTTCGAGCGCGATGGTGACCGCGGCCGCTTCTCGCCAACCCTCTATCACCCTTACGCATTCCGCCAGCGTCGCCGGAAGGTCGATATCTTCCTCGTTGATCCGCATTTCTCCGGCTTCGATCTTGGATATATCGAGGACATCGTTGATCAGCCGCAAAAGATGTTTCCCGGATCGCTGAATGTCCTGGACGTATTCCTGGTATTTCCGGTTGCCGATCGGGCCGTGGGTTTCGACCTCCATGGCTTCGGAAAACCCGAGAATTGAGTTAAGGGGGGTCCGTAACTCATGGCTCATATGGGCGAGAAACTCCGACTTCGCCCGCGTCGCCGCTTCCGCTTCGTCCCGGGCCTCGAGATAATTGCGCTCGGCGGCGCGTCGATCGACGATCTCGCGGGACAGATCAAGATATTGGCTTTTTATGATCCGGTCCGCGCGTCGAACGATGAGGAACAGCACCGCGTAGAGCAATCCCAAGCCGAGGAGCAGATGGGCAACCATGCGCGTGGTCGCGGCGCCAATGTCCTCCATCTGCGTCGTTACATCCGCGTAGAGCTCGAACACCCATTGCAGCTTGCCGTCCTCGGCGCCGAAGATCGGCAGATAGCTCTCGGTAAGATGTCGGTCCCGCACGACGCCCGAGAAGGCCGTGAAACTTTCCCGATGGGAAATCGCGGTAACGGGTTTGCCATGTTCGAGCGTGGCGCCAAAGCCGCCGGCGATTTTCTTTATCTCACCGATTTGCGCGAATTCGGAGGAATAAACCGTAAGACCGTCGATGGAGTATATTTTGACCTTCAAGACCGGCAGGCCCTTGGTCAAATCGTCGAAGGTCGCGTGCAGTGCAGCTGTTTCCGGGCGCCCGCGTAGTGTTTCCCCATCGAGCTTGAGCGCGGACACCTCGCGGACATAGTTCATGTATCGGGGCCGGATAACGTTGGCGAATGACTGCGAAAGGGCGGCGTTTTGAGTTTCGATCAGGCCGACCAACGTGCCGATTGCATTTTGGCGATAAATCAGGGCCAACACGATCGTCAGAAAAATGATCGCGATCGCGCTGGCCACCGAGAAATATCTCTGCAGTCGAAACACTCTGTTGTTCTCCTGAAAACACTAAATAGCTCGGGAGTTTTCGCATCCCGGTTTTTCTGGGCCAGCGTACTCATAAACGAAGGATGCGCCCTCGGCATAGCTCCCAGGTTGATCCATTCGCCGCGTTTGGCGGCAATGCGGACTTTACCGCCATTGCCACTGTTAAGGCGAATGTCGGTTTCTCTGTATCCACTACGGAAATAGCGCCGCTTGCCGCGGCTTCGTTCGCCTGAAGAAAAGGGTGAGCGCTACTCCGGCTCCTTCAGGAGCGGCGCGAAGGCTTCCATGTCGGCCTTGACGCTTTCGGCGGCCTTGTCCTCGATGGCGTGATAGCGGGCAAGCACGTCCTGGCCGAGCGCGCTTAGCTGCGCGCCGCCGCCGCCCTTGCCGCCGGCGACTTTCTCGACCAGGGGGCCGGTGAAATCGGCGTTCATCCGGTCCACCAGGCTCCAGGCCCGGCGATAGGACATCCCCATTTCCCGCGCCGCCGCCGAGATCGAGCCGGATTGCCCGATCGCCTCCAGCAGCGCCACCTTGCCCGGGCCGAGCGCGACCGCGGCGCCGATCAGCAGCCGGATACGGGGGCGATGCATCGCTCGGCTCCGCCGCCGGACCTAGCGCGCGGCCGAGTCGACGGCGGTAAGTCGGTCGAGACCGGCGCCGAGATCGGCGATCAGATCATCCACGTCCTCCAGCCCGGCATGGATGCGCAGCAGCTGTCCGGCCTCGGTCCAGGGCGTCGCGGTGCGGTAGTCCGTGGGATTGGCGGGAATGATCAGGCTTTCATAGCCGCCCCAGCTGGCGCCCATGCCGTAGAGCTCCAGACCGTCGAGAAGGGCGGCAAGCGCGGCCCGGGAATAGCCCTCGTTCAGAACAAAGCTGAACAGGCCGCTGGCGCCGGTGAAGTCACGCTTCCAGATTTCGTGCCCCGGATCATTGGTCAGCCCCGGATGCAGCACGCGTTTCACCTCCGGACGCCCGCGCAGCCAGTCGGCCAGCGCCAGGCCGTTCGCCTGGTTCTGTTCCATGCGGACCGCCAGGGTGCGCAAACCACGCTGCGCCAGATAGAGATCGTCGGGGCCGCAGGCATTGCCGTGCATCTTGGCCATGTCGCGCACCGGCCCGGCCCAGTCATCATTGCCGACGATGATGCCCATCATCACGTCGGAATGGCCGCAGATATATTTCGTGACGGCTTCGACAACGATATCCACGCCCTTGTTGAAGGCGTCGAAATAGAGCGGGCTGGCCCAGGTATTGTCCATCAGCACCACCGCGCTTCGGTCATGCGCGGCCTTGGCGATCGCCGGGATATCGGACATCTCGAAGGTCTGCGAGCCTGGCGCCTCGGTAAAGACGGCGACGGTGTTGTCCTTGAACAGCGCGTCGATCCCGGCGCCGAGGCTCGGGTCGTAATAGGTTGTCTCGACCCCGAAACGCGCGAGGAAGGTGTTGCAGAACCGCCGGGTCGGCCCATAGGCGTTGTCGGTAACCAAGATATGGTCGCCGGCCTTGGTGACCGCGAGCAGAGCGTTGGTGATCGAGGCAAGGCCCGAGGATACCGCGACGCTGCCCGCGGCGCCGTAAAGCTCGGTGACCGCTTCCTCGAAGGACCGGCTGGTCGGGGTTCCCGCGCGGCCATAGCGGTAGCCCTTCCAATCCGGCTTGCGCGAGGCCTCGAAGGCGTCGAGCGAGGGCTGGAGGATCGTCGAGGCATGATAGACCGGGGGGTTGACCACGCCGTGATTGTCATGCGGGTGACGCCCGGCATGGGTAATCGTGGTGCGGCGCGAGAATTTCGAGGAGGAGGACATCGCGGCAGCCTTTTTTTCGGGCAAATGAGTAAAACGCGTGCAAGGAACGCGTTCACGGAACATGATTCCTAATACTCCGGCGCGTCGGTCCACGTCCAGAGGTGGTCGTTGGCGAAGAAAAACACCTCGGGCGTCCGAATTTCGCCTTGCAATGCTTGCCAAATCAACGCGGGGCGTGTTGGAATGAACGCGATCAAGGAGGCCGCGCCTGATTTACCCGGCAGTTCAGAGATCTGAACAAGCCAGAAAAACGGACAGTCGCGGAAAGGATGGGGCAGACCTTCTCGGTCACGAAGGGTACGGACACATCGATGGGCTGAATTGCTCTGGTGGGGCCCGTGATCATTCGTCTTTTAAATCGAACCATAATTGGGGTGGGTTTCAACATGAAGAAACTGAGCCTATTGGGACTCGGCGCGGGCCTCTTGGCGGCCCTCTCATTCACGGCGGAGCCCGCCGTTGCCGAGAGTACTCTCGATATCGTCAAAAAGCGCGGACACTTGCGTTGCCAGATCGGCACGCCGGCGCCCGGCTTCTACAACCTGAAGTCCGATGGTACCTGGGTTGGCAGCGACGTTTCCGTCTGCCGCGCCGTTGCCGCCGCGATCTTCGGTGATCCGAACAAGGTCGAATTCCAGTCCGTTACCTCGACGGTGCGTTTCACCGCCCTGGCCAACGGCGAATCCGACATGCTGTCTCGTACAGCCACATGGACGTTGTTCCGTGATACGCAGCTTGGTCTGAATTTCACCGCGACCAACTTCTATGACGGCCAGGGTTTCATGGTTCCCAAGGATTCCGGCATCAAGAGCTCGCTGGAACTCAAGGGCGCGACGGTTTGCGTGCTGACTGGCACGACGACCGAGCTGAACCTGACCGACTACAGCCGGACCAACAATCTCGACATTCAGCCGGTTGTGTTCCAAGACACCAACGTCCGGAACGAGACCTATCTGAAGGGTGGCTGCGATGCCATCACCAACGATAAGTCCGGTTTGGCTTCCAACAAGGCCGGCTTCCCGGATCCGGGCGCGCACACGATCCTGCCCGAAACGATTTCCAAAGAGCCGCTTGCCCCCGCCGTTCGTAAGGGCGATGGCCAATGGTACGACATTGTCCGCTGGACTGTGTTCGCACTGATCGCGGCCGAGGAAATGGGTATCACGCAGGCTAATGTCGATGACATGGCCAAGAATCCGCCTTCCCCCGAGGTTGCTCGGATGCTTGGTGTCGAAGGCGAGCTCCATAAGGGTCTCGGACTCGACAAGAGCTGGGCGCATTGGATCGTCAAGTCCGTGGGTAACTACGGCGAGATCTACGGCAAATACATGGGCGACAAGTCGCCTGACGGCATCGGGATTGCCCGCGCCGGTTCACAAAACGATCTGTGGACTCGTGGCGGCCTGATGTACGCACCGCCGTTCCGCTAGGAACTGAAGGGGCCCGGTCGGGAAACTGGCCGGGCCCTTTTCTTCCAGCGTGATGACATCAAATTTTTTATTTATGTCGTTCTCTGAATCCGCGCGTGTCGTGACGGTGACAGTGGAGAATTCCCAATGGCCGTAGTGGAAAAACCAGGTTCCGGATCCGATCTAAGCACGATCATTAATGATGAGCGATATCGGGCGATATTTTATCAGATTCTCGTCTTTGGCATTGTCGGATGGGTTTTCTACTCCCTGGTCGACAACACCCTGACCAATATGGCCAACCAAGGAAAAGCGGCCGGCTTTGACTTTCTTCTCGGGACGGCGGGATTTTCGATCGCCTGGACTCCCTTGGACTACAAACCGGACGACTCCTATTTGTTTGTTTATTGGGTCGGTATCGTCAACACGCTGCTGATCTCGGGTATCGCAATCGTTCTCACCACAATTCTTGGGTTTGTCGTTGGTATTCTTCGGCTGTCCAAGAACTGGCTAATCTCGCAGATGGCCGCGTGGTACGTTGAAGTCCTGCGAAACACACCGCTGTTGCTGCAAATCATCTTTTGGTACCTCGGCGCCTTCGCGAATCTTCCACGTCCCAAACAATCCATTGAGCTTTTGGGCATCGATTGGCTCGTTCTCAACAACCGCGGCCTCTATTTCCCCAACGCCGAGTTCGGTGACCTGTTCTGGATGACGGCGATCGCCTTCGTAATCGGCATCGCCGGCGCCATCTGGTTGAACAGGAAGGCGACGGAGCGCCAACTCGCGACCGGCGTCTACGAGCCGACCTTGGTGAAAACCCTGGGCGCGATCGTCGGCTTCCCCTTGGTGGTGTTCCTGGTGACCGGCATGCCGCTGAGTTGGGAATTGCCGGTTCTCAAAGGCTTCAACTACCAAGGTGGGACATTCATCCTTCCGGCGATGTGTTCAGTGCTTGTGGCCCTGGTCATCTATCACTCGTCTTTTGTCGCGGAGATGGTGCGCGCGGGAATTCTCTCGGTCAGCCATGGGCAGACGGAGGCCGCTTACTCCCTCGGCATCAAGCCGAGTTGGACCATGCGGCTGGTGATCATCCCACAGGCGATGCGGGCGATTATTCCTCCGATGATCAGCTTGTGGATGAACGTTGTTAAAAACTCGTCCCTGGCGATCGCCATAGGCTTCCCGGATCTTGTTTCGGTCTTCATGCAGACCTCGCTAAATCAATCCGGGCATGCGATCGAGATCGTCGCGATGGTGATGCTGTTCTACATGACCGTCAGTCTGACGATTTCGGGATGTCTGAATATCTACAACAAGAAAATCCAGCTGAGGGAGCGGTGAGATCATGAGTGACGCACCGACCACTTCCGACGGACTGCGTGTCTTCAAACCGAAGCCGAGTTTGCCGCCGCCGCCCGCCACTACTGGTGTCATTGGATGGATGCGTTTCAATCTGTTCGACGGTATCGGTAGTTCGATAACCACCGTCATAGGTCTGTTATTGCTGGGCTTTTTGGCGATCTCCTTTTACGAGTGGGCTTTTGTCCGCGGCGTTTGGGAAGCCGCGAGCAGGCAGGAGTGCCGGCTTTCTCCGACCGAGTTCGGAACATGCTGGGCCGGCGTGGAGTTTTGGTTCACGCGGTTCATTTACGGCCGTTATCCAGACGCCGAGATTTGGCGCCTTGATCTGATGGCGATCGTCTTTATCGCCTGGATGGCGCCGTTATGGGCTCCCAAGGTTACCGCCAAGGTCATGGTTGGTCTGAGCGCGATCCTGGTCTTCCCGTTCATGGCCGGCTACTTCTTCCTGGGTGGCGACCGGAATTGGTTCATGGCGATCATGGTCGCCGTGTCCATGACGTGGTTCGCCGGCACGATGATCCACGTCGCCGCCTGCCTGTTGACAGGTAAGGGGCTGGGTCACTGGATCATTACGCTTAGCGGCTTCTCGTCCAGGGATGACCGAACCCATAAATACCCGTTGCTTATGGCCGCGGTGGTTGCCTTTGGTATCGTCTATTTCGTGATCCAGAGCTGGCAACTTCCGATCGTCGGCACTAACCACTGGGGTGGGTTGTTCCTGACCTTGGTGATCTCGGGGATCGGCATCGCCTCGGCCTTGCCGGCGGGTATCGTGCTGGCGCTGGGCCGGCGCTCGGAGATGCCGGTGATCCGGGTGATGTGCGTCACCTTCATCGAGCTGTTCCGTTCGGTGCCGTTGATCACGATCCTGTTCATGGCAACCACCATGTTCCCGCTTTTCCTGCCCGAGGGGGTGGTCTTTAACAAACTGGCCAGCGCCATCGTCGCGGTGTGTCTGTTCTCGGCGGCCTACATGGCCGAGACCGTGCGCGGCGGCCTACAGGCTATCCCGAAGGGACAGTATGAGGCGGCCGAGGCGATGGGCCTGGGTTATTGGCAGTCGATGGGGCTGATTATCATGCCCCAGGCGTTGAAGTTGATGATTCCGAATATCGTCGGCAGCTTCATCGGGCTGTTCAAGGATACGACTCTCGTAAGCATCATCGGGCTGTTTGACCTGCTCGGGATGATCAGTGCGATCAGTCAGGACCCACAGTGGATCGGCTTGCATCACGAGCCGTTGTTCACCGCGGCGTTAATCTACTTCATTGGATGTTTGGCGATGTCGAAATACAGCCAACATCTCGAGAGAAAACTCGGGGCCGGTGACCGGCGCTAACCGACTTGGGGGCAATCGCCCCCGAGTTCAAACCAAGGAGACGTGCTCATGAGCCTCGAAACGGAAAGCACGCCAGAACAAATTCAGTCCGCCGCGTCCGATGAGGTCGTGATCTCGTTGAACGAAGTCAATAAGTGGTTCGGTGAGTTCCATGTCCTCAAGGATATCGACCTTTCCGTTTACAAGGGCGAGCGCATCGTCATTTGCGGGCCGTCGGGCTCCGGCAAATCGACTTTGATTCGATGCATCAACCGCCTGGAAGAGCATCAGCGCGGCGATATTCTGGTCAACGGCGTGACCTTGGACAGCAACCTGAAGAACATCGATGCGATTCGCAGAGATGTCGGCATGGTGTTTCAGTCCTTCAACCTGTTCCCGCATCTGACCGTGCTGGAAAACTGCACGCTCGCGCCGATCTGGGTGAGGAACATGCCCAAGAGGGAGGCCGAGGAAGTCGCCATGGAGTACCTGACCCGGGTGAAGATCCCCGAGCAGGCCGAGAAGTATCCGGGCCAACTCTCCGGTGGTCAGCAACAGCGCGTGGCCATCGCCCGCTCGCTCTGCATGAGCCCGCAGATCATGCTGTTCGATGAGCCGACCTCGGCGCTTGACCCGGAGATGATCTCCGAGGTGCTGGACGTGATGGTCGAGCTTGCCGGTACCGGCATGACCATGCTTTGCGTGACCCATGAGATGGGCTTCGCCAAGCGGGTGGCCGACCGGGTGATCTTCATGGATTTCGGCGAGATCGTCGAACAGAACACCCCGGAAGAGTTCTTCGAGAACCCGAAATCGGATCGCACCAAGCTGTTCCTCAGCCAGATCCTCGCTCACTAGAGCGCGATCGGTTTAATCGGAATCGCGAAGCGATGGAGATTCAATCGTGAATCGCACTCTACTTCAATGAGATAGAGCAGATTCACGACTTCCAAGGCGATCACATAGTGATCGCGTTAAAAGACGATCTGCTCTAGAGCGTCTATCCCGAGTATTGGGGGGCCGTGGGGGCGGCCAGACGGAGCGCGCCGGAGATCCAATCCGGGGCGCTCCCGTGATTTCCGCTATCTTTTCAGCGGGATGACCTTGTTGATTGGAATGACGTTCGCGTCGTTGCCGCCACCTGGCCCAGCGCGATCATCGCTACCGTCCGGCGGCATCGGTCCGTTGCGATGGCTCGCGGGAAACGGCAAGCCGACGGCCCGAGGATCGGGCTCGCGCTCGACGGCTTGGCCGAAGACCTTGAACCCGGCCTTCTGGTAATTGCCGAGAGCGCGGGGGTGATCGAGATCGCAGGTATGGACCCAGATTCGGTCGGGCTCGCTAGCCCAGGCGATATCGATCATCGAATTAATGAAGTACCAACCGAGCCCCATGCCGATATAATCCGGCATCAAGCCGAAGTAGGTCAGCTCGACCTCGCCGGGTTTGGCGCCGCGATTAACCTCGCCATAGCCCGCGGGAACGCCCTCGGCCCATAGTACATAGATCTCGACATCCGGCGAGGTGATCACGTCGCGCAGGGTCTCGTCATCCATGAACCGGCGCGACACCCAGGTCCAGGGCCCGCCGACATTGTCGTAGAGATAGCGATAGAAGGAGACGGTCGGCGATTTCGCGCGCACCAGCGAGACCTTGGGCCGGCTCGGCGCCGGCACGGTGGGCCGGGTCGGACGCTCTAACATTTCGAGATAGGTGACGGTGGTTGAAATCCCCGCGTGATGGGGAGCCGGCGCGTCTTCGTCCTCGCCGCGGCGCTCCCAGCCGGTATGGTCGACAAAACGCTTGGTCATGATCAGGCGCGGCTCGTCGGCGTAGCCAAGGCGCTCATAGAAGGCGCGGACGCCGGTATTGGTCTCGCGGATCAAGAGCTGAACCTTGGGCACGCCGCGCGCCGTCAACCAGACCTCGGCGGCCTCGACGATGGCCTTCCCATGCCCCGCGCCCTGATGGTCCGGATGGACCGCGACGTAATAGATCCAGCCCCGATGCCCGTCATGGCCGACCAGTACGCTGGCGACGATCACACCGCCCAGCAGGCCGATAAGCACCTCGCCCTGGCCGGAGTCGCGGCAGAACCGGATATCCTCGTAAGGATCGTTGTGCGGCACGGTGAGCCCGGCGGCCCGCCAGAGCGCGACGATATCCTCGGTGTCGCGATATCGAGCCGCGCGAATCTCAAGCTCAGACATGCCGGCGTGATCCCTTGCTGGTCGGTGACTATCTCAGTCGGTCACGATGGGGGTATCCTGGCGACCGCCCCATTCGCTCCACGAGCCATCGTAGACCGCGACGTCTTCCTTGCCGACCAGAAACAGCGCCAGCGACACCGCGCAGGCGGTCACTCCGGAACCGCAGCTGGTGATAATCGGGCCATCGGTATCGACCTTGGCGGCGGCCAAGTGCTCGGCGATTGCCTCGGGGGATTTGAACTCGCGAAACGCCGGATCCAGGATGTCGGTATAGGGAAGGTTCAACGCGCCAGGCATGTGACCCGAACGCATGCCGGCCCGTGGCTCCGGCTCGGCGGCGGTGAAACGACCGGCGGAGCGAACATCAATGATTTGCGCGCCGCCGCCGTCGATCGTCTGTCTGATGTCGTCGATGCTCCGGACCAGTTCCGGTCGGAAACCAGCCTTGAAATCCGTGGCCGGTCGCGATTTCGCCTCCGCCGTCAGAGCGCGGCCCTCGGCCAGCCATTTCGGCAAGCCGCCGTTCAGAACCGACACATTGTCGTGGCCGAATACTCGGAACATCCACCAGACCCGCGCCGCCGACTGCAGCCCGTAGACATCGTAGACAACCACCCGCTGGTCGTTGGAGATCCCCAGCGTCGAGACCTTCTCGGCGAAGAGCGCCGGGCTCGGCATCATATGGGGTAGTGGGTCGTCGGGATCGCAGATGTCGTCGATATCAAAGCGGATGGCGCCGGGGATGTGCTTTTCGGCATATTCCGCCGCCGCGTCGCGCTTGGCCGTCGGCAGGTGATAGGTGCCGTCAAGCACCACCACCCCGGCATTGTCGAGATTATCCGCCAGCCAGTCGGTCGAGACCAGGGCGTGGGAAGGTGAAGTGGCCATCTCGGTCGTCCTCTACTAAATGTCTATATCAGGCTAGCCACGCGGGAACCGGAAGGTTCTTCTCGCGCAGGAAGTCCGGGTTGAACACCTTGCTTTGATAGCGATGTCCCCAGTCACACAGCACCGTGACGATAACATGACCCGGGCCCATCTTTTCGGCCAGGCGAATGGCGCCCGCGACATTGATGCCGGTGGAGCCACCCATGCACAGTCCCTCGTGCTGCATCATATCGAATATCAGCGGTAGCGCTTCCTCGTCGGGGATCTGGAACCAGTCATCGACGGGCACGCCTTCAAGGTTCTTGGTGATCCGGCCCTGGCCGATGCCCTCGGTGATCGAGGAGCCCTCGGACTTCAACTCACCGATGGCGAAATGGTTATAGATCGCCGAGCCCATGGGGTCCGCGAGCCCGATTCGCACATCCGGATTGCGTTCCTTCAGGGCCAGGGCGACCCCGCCGAGGGTGCCGCCGGAGCCGACCGAGCAGATAAATCCATCGACCTTACCCTCGGTCTGATCCCAGATCTCGGGGCCAGTGGTCTCGAAATGGCCTTGCCGATTCGCGACATTGTCGAATTGATTGGCCCAGATCGCGCCATTGGCCTCGGTCTTCGCCAGATCCTCGGCGATACGTCCGGACAGACGGACATAGTTGTTCGGGTCCTTGTAGGGGACCGCGGGCACCAGCCGAAGGTCGGCGCCGCATAGCCGCAGCATGTCCTTCTTTTCCTGGCTCTGGGTCTCGGGCATCACGATGACCGAGCGATAGCCGAGCGCATTCCCGACCAGCGAGATGCCGATCCCGGTATTGCCGGCCGTGCCCTCGACGATCACCCCGCCGGGGCGGAGCGCGCCGCGAGCCTCGGCGTCACGAATGATCGCCAGCGCGGCGCGGTCCTTGACCGACCCACCGGGATTAAGAAATTCGGCCTTGCCCAGGATCGTGCAGCCGGTGCGCTCGGACGCCCCGGTCAGTTTGATCAACGGGGTGTTGCCGATAGCGCCGACGAAGCCGTCGCGAATTTCCATTTCGATTTCTCCCAGATTGTCATCAAGCCGCGTAACGGTGCAGCTTAAAGCGCGCGCGGACCCGGATCTAGCACGGATATCAAAGCTAAAAGAACGAGAAAAAATAATTCCTTATATGGCGTTCTTAACGATCGAGTTTAGTCTGTCTTGGGTCAGTCTGTAGAAAATCTTTTCGCTTTTGAGGATCGGCCCCATGCCCTCGTAAAAGCGCGCGGCCTTGCTGTTCCAGGGATCGGCGGTCCAGTCGATCTGGCCGACATTTCGCTCTCGGGCGTGGCGCGCCAGGGCCAGCATCAATGCGCCACCCGCGCCCGAGCGCCGGGCCTTGCGAGCGACGAAGAGGTCTTGGATGAAAATGCTCTGCTGACAGGTGGCCAGGGCGAAGATTTCCGAGAAGGCGAGGAAGCCGATCGGCTCGTCGGCGACGGTGGCGATCAGGATCGCGAGGCCCGAACGCTCCGCGAAGGCGCCATTGGCGATCGCATGGGTGAGGTAGGAGCGCTGATAACGCGACGGCAAGCCGTAGAATGTCAGCAGTTCCTGGGACAGACGCCCCAGAGCCTCGGCGTCGTCCGGGGTCGCGAGCCGGGTTTCGACCGGAGCAACCTCGCTATCGGTGGTGACATCGGTGTTTCCGTCGGAAGGCGCGGAAGGAGAGTCCATTGGCAACGACGTCCAGGGAAACTTGCAATTGGAGATGACGATGGAGACGGCGGTCTCTCGTGTCAACGCCGTCCAAACGGGTATGCACTGGCATCGGTGCTTCGAGTTTACGACCAGGGCGGCGCGAGGTGCTATCATGGCCGGGAGCAAGGTGCGTGGAGAGTTGAGGATGACGGACAAACCCTTGGCGGGAATCAGGGTGCTGGATTTGGGGCAGGGCGTGGCGGCGCCCTATTGCGGGTTGCTCCTGGCCCAATATGGCGCGCATGTGGTGAAGGTCGAGCCGATCGCCGGCGATTGGATGCGGGGCCTGGGCGAGGCGCGGGGCGATCATACCGCCTATTCAATCACCTATAATTTCGGCAAGCACGGCATCGCCCTGGATCTGAAGGATCCGCGCGGCCTTGAAATCACCCGCCGTATCGCGGCCCGGTCCGACGTGGTTCTGGAGAACTTTCGCCCCGGCGTGGTCGATCGCCTCGGCATTGGTTTCGAGGACGTAAAGGCCCTGAATCCGAAGGTGCTTTACGCCTCGGTCAGCGGCTTTGGCCAGACCGGCCCCTATGTGAAGCGTCCGGGATCCGACACGGTGTTGCAGGCGTTTTCCGGCCTGGTGGCGATCAACAAGGACATGGACGGACGTCCCCACAAGGTCGGCACCACCATGGTCGATGCCTTGACCGGCATCTGCGCGTTCCAGGCGGTTTCCATGGCGCTGTTCGGCGGGGTCAAGGAGGCAAGGTTGCTGGATGTGAGCCTGATGCAGTCCATCGCCATGCTGTTGACGCCGAATATCGCCGACTATCACCTAAGCGGCGGCCCGGTCCCGCCCTTGAACGCGCCGGCGGGCACCTACCGGACAACCGATGGATGGATCGCGGTTTCCCTGGTCAAGGAAGAGAACTTTCAGCAGCTTTCCAACGTGGTCGGCCTGCCGGATCTACCGAAGGACTCGCGTTTCGGGAGCTTTCAATCCCGCGCCGAGAATCTGCCGGCGCTGATCGAAATTCTCCAGGCCCGCTTCGAGACCGAGTCGACCGCCGAATGGGCGGCGCGATGCGGCGAGGCGGGGATCTTGGCGAATCCCGTCAATGATTGCGGCGATTGGTTGGCCGACCCACAGGTCGAGGCAACCAACGGCTACGACATGCTCGCGCAGCCCGGCGTCGGCGAGGTGCCGGTTCCCAGGCTGCCGGGAGGCTTGCCGTTTGCGGGCGTATCGCCGGGGATCGGCGCCGATACACGCGCGGTACTGGCCGATCACGGCTACACCGTCGATGAAGTCGCGGCATTGCTGCGTGACGGCGTGGTATCGCTAGGTGGTGTGACGGCGTGACGCTTGTATTGGCACCATCCGAGGTCTATGAGTTGCCCGCATATTCGAGGGGCGGCCCCCTATCGTGCATGGCGCCTCCGTTATCCGGAACCCGGCCGGGCCGCCGAGGGCGCGCGGTTTACGTGGATCGCGCGACGATGAAGGCCGCGAGGACTTAGACGATGGCGACGACCAATCAGGAATGGTCGAGTGAACTGAGCGCGGATAGCCGAGATCCGCTCGGCGATTTGCTGCGCGCGGCCAAGGGCGCATTCGCGGCGGCGGCCGTGTTCAGTTTCATCGTGAACATGTCGATCCTGGTAATGCCGTTCTACATGTACAACCTGTTTCGGCGCGTCATTCCGACCGAGAGTTACGCGACTCTCTGGATGCTGCTGATGGTCGTTGTGTGGGTGCTCGCGATATCCATCACCATCGAATACGCGCGAACGGTCTTGCTTGAAAAGGTGTCGCGCTGGGTCGACCGGCAAATCGGTATTCAGCTTTTCGAGATGTCGATGAAGCAGTCGGTTCCGAGAGGCGCCGGCGCGGATATGGGGCTTTTGCATCAGCTGCAAGGCGTGCGGATGTTCATATCGAGCCCCCAGGTTTTCGTTGCGATGGACGCCCCGTGGGTACCGATATTTATCGCTGTTCTCTTCTACTTGAATTTCTATATCGGGCTGACGGCGCTTATCGTGGTGTTGCTCGCCGTGGGTTTGGCGGTTGGAAAACGTTTCGCGACGGAACGTCTTCTGGCGAATGCAAGCCGCGCCGCGACCAAGGCTCAGAAAATCGCCGCCGGCGCGCTTCGGAACGCCGAGATCACCGAAACGCTTGGGATGAGCGATAGGGTGATCGCGGAATGGAGCCACTACAACGCCATCGCCGTGGATATGCAAGCCAAGGCAAGCCGGATGTCCGGGATCTTCCAGGCCTTCGTGAAGTTTATACGCATGGGATCGATGGCGGCGGTCATGACCGTGGCGATGATGCAGATTTTCGATCCCACGTCCGGCATGGCGCCGGGAACGATGATGGCGTCGATGCTCCTGGTCATGCGTTGCGTGATGCCGCTGGAAATTCTCGTCAACTCCTGGGACAGCATGGCCGGCGCGTTTCGGTCGCTTAAACAACTCAGGCAAGCGCTTAGCGAGCGTAAAACGGGCTGGACCGAGGCCATCACATCCAGTGATCCCGAAGGCCAGGTGGCCGTCATGGATTTGGTCTATAATCCGCCAAATACCTCGAGGGTCATCTTAAATAGGGTCTCCTTTAAACTTCAGCCAGGAGAGTCCCTGGCGGTCCTCGGCCCGACCGCGTCCGGAAAATCGTCTCTCGCCCGCATGCTGGTGGGGATCGAAAGGCCCAGTTCCGGCGACGTTCGCCTTGATGGAACAATGTTACATGCTTGGGAACCATCCGATCGGGGCAGGCATATCGGCTATCTACCCCAGCATGTCGAATTGATGACCGGGACCGTGCTCGAAAACGTCTCGCGCTTTGATCCGGAAGCGACGGAGGATGCGGTTTGGCGTGCCATTGATCACGCGGGCGCGCGGGCGGTGATCGAGGCATTGCCCAACGGCTTGGCGACCGATGTCGGCCAGGAGGGCGGATTCCTGTCTGGCGGGCAAAGGCAACGTATCGGTTTGGCCCGCGCCGTGTTTGGCGACGTCAAGCTGGTGGTTCTGGATGAGCCTAACGCGAACCTTGATGCCACGGGGGAGCAAGCCCTAAGTGACGCGATCGTGACCTTGAAGGAACGAGGCGTCACTGTCGTCGTGATCCTGCATCGGCCCAATGTTCTATCGGTCGTCGATTACATCATGGTGATGCGGGATGGCGGGATTCAGAAATTCGCCCCCAGGGACGAAATGTTGCCGTTGATTGGTGTTGTCCCGCCCAAGGCGGTTGCTCAGGCGCCGGCCGCGGCGGTCGAAGGGCCCAAACAAGCCGAGGCCGCTCCCTGATCCCTCGAATGTCGGCGGTCGCGGATCTTCATATGTGATCGTGACCGCTGTCTTCCTCCATGGTGGTTTCTTGAGGGTATTCTGGCACTCCAAGGAGTGGTGAACTTTCTCTAGAAACCATGCCGCCCTGGCGCGGCGTGACCCCGCCTAAACAAGGAGACGGCGATGCGTGTTGGATTTATCGGGCTCGGAACAATGGGCGCGGGAATGGCCGGCAATCTGGCGAAAGCCGGAAACGAGTTGGTCGTCCATGACATGAACCGCGAGGCGGCGGAGCCGTTTCTGTCAAATCGCGCGATTTGGGCGGACTCGCCGAAGGCCGTCGCCGAGCAGGTTGATGTCGTGTTCCTCTCCTTGCCCGGCCCGCCGGAGGTGAGGGCGGTCGCGACCGGCGCCGATGGTCTTGTCGAGGGGCTGCGTCCAGGTGGCGCGGTATTCGACCTGTCGACAAACAGCCCGACCGCGGTCCGCGATTTGCACGCGATCTTCGCCGAGAAAGGCTTTGAGTTTCTCGACGCGCCGGTTAGCGGCGGCCCCGCCGGGGCGCATTCCGGCAAGCTCGCTCTTTGGGTCGGCGGCGCCAAGGAGGTCTTCGAGAAGTACAAATCCCAACTCGACGCGATGGGTGATCAGGCGGCCTATATTGGCGAGATCGGCGCCGGCTCCATCGCCAAGCTCGTGCATAACTGCGCCGGCTATACCGTCCAGGCGGCGCTGGGCGAGGTCTTCACCCTGGGCATCAAGGCGGGTGTGGAACCGCTGGACCTTTGGGAGGCGGTGCGTCAGGGCGTTCTGGGACGACGGCGTACCTTTGACGGAATGATCAATCAGTTCCTGCCCGGGGTGTATGAGCCCGCCGCCTTCGCGCTGCGGCTGGCGCACAAGGACGTGTCCCTGGCAACCGCTCTCGGGCGCGAGATGGGGGTGCCCATGCGCATCGCCAATCTGACCCTCGAGGAGATGACCGAGGCGCTGAACCGCGGGTGGGGCAACATGGACTCTCGCGTTTCGCTGAAGCTACAGCTCGAGCGCTCCGGCGTGGAGGTCGCGGTCGACCCAGCGCGCCTGAAAGCCGCGCTGGAACGTGATCCACCGATCTGAGAGGCGACGTCCGAACCTCTATTTGCTCCCCGGGCCTCTATTTGACGGCCCAAGCCTTCTGAAGCGCGGGACGGGCCTGGAGCCGGTCGATATAAGCCTCGACATTCGGCTTGTCCGAGATATCCCCCCCGAGGCGCGCCGAGACGATGCAGGCATGTCCGGTCATGATATCGGCGCCCGAGAACTCACCCGCGAGGTATTCCTTGCCTTCCAGGCCTTGTTCCACGGCATCGAGCATGCGGCCCAGGAGCTTGCGGGCACGATCGACATTGGTTTGATTGCGGCGTTCTTCTGGGAGGAAGAGGGTTTCCACGAAGATGATGTTCACCGGCGGCATCAACATTCCCTCGGCGTAGTGCAGCCATTGCAGATAGTCCGGAAACGACGGTGAGGCGACGTCGGGGCGCAGGCGGCCCGCGCCGTGTCTCGCGAGAATGTACTCCACGATCGCCCCGGACTCGAAAATCGTCACATCGCCGTCGACGACCGCCGGCACCCGTCCCATGGGATGCACCGCGCGATACTCCGCCGACCGCATCTTGGGGTCTCCCAGGGCGTGGATCTCCAGCTCATAGGGCAGTTCCAGCTCCTCGAACAACCAAACGGCACGAACGGAGCGGCTATTGGGCGCGTGGTAAATCTTCATGGGAAATCCTTGGTTGCAAATCCGTAAATGGGCAGGTTCGACACCGGGTTTTAAGCGGACGCCAGCCTCTGTGAAGAAACGCACGATGTTTACTTAAAATGCCAGTCAATACATGACAAGCGGGCATGATATTGCTAGACCCGCGAGGTGGTTGGAAGTAACGGGACGCGTCCAATCGTCACGCAAGATTACTTAAGCTAAATGAAGCGATCGAAATTTTTGGCCTTATCAGCAAGCATAGCCTTCAACGCAATACGCGGCTTTCGAGACCCGGGCGTTAACACGCGTTGGCTGATGGTTGGATTCTTCTCATTCCTTCTGGTTCTCGCCGGTGTCGACGGCCCCGTGGCTCAAACGCAAGCGCCGGCCGCGAAAAGTAGCCTGGAGCAGCAATATGATCAGGCCTTTCAGGTCATGTTCGAGGATCCGGGGAACTTGGATAAAGCGTTCGCCTATGCGCGCCTGGCGATTCAGATGCTGGATTTCGAAGGCGCGATTTCGACCCTGGAACGGATGCTGATCATCGACGGCAATCTTCCCAGGGTGCGCTTGGAACTGGGCGTGCTCTATTTTCGACTACAGTCCTACGAGGTCGCGAAAGGGTATTTGCAGGAGGTTCTGGCGGAACCGGATCTTCCGGCGGTGGTCGCGAGCCGGGCCGAGGGGTTTCTCGCCCGTATCGAGGAGCAGACCTCCAAGCACAAGTTCGGAACCACGGTCTTCGCCGGCATACGTCACCAAAGCAACGCCAATGCCGGGCCCAGCACGACTCGCGTCCGGGTGCTTGGCCTGGATGTCGACCTCGATTCAACCTTCACCAATCAGACCGACCTCGACGGCTTTCAGACACTCCGCGTGACCCATGGTTACGATCTCGGCGTCGAGCCGAGGGTTGAGATCGAAAGCGAGTTGGTTCTGTATCACGCCAATCAGGCGACACAGGACCAGGTCGACACCGCGCTTGTTCAGGTCAAATCCGGCCCACGCTTCGTTATGGATCCGGATATCGCGCGCGATCTCGACGTCAGGCCTTATGCGCGCTGGGATGTGGTGAATCTGGCGGATCGGCAATACTACGTGGCCTTCGGCGGCGGCTTGGACGCGAATTATGTCTTGGGCCCGGCGTCGCGGCTCTCGATGGACACTTTCCTGGTCCAGCGAAATCACAACAACACCGCGTCCAGCCCCACGCTGACCGAACTGAATGGCCCGAGAGGCGGCCTGTCCGTGTCATTGGTGCACGCGCTCTCGTCGAGGCTACGGGCAAACGCGGGCACCGCGCTCCGGCGCGAGGCGACGGAAGACCCTGGCAGGCGATACTGGTCGGGAGAGGCGTCGGCCGGGCTGACCCAGGTATTTACCTCGCCCTGGCCCGAGGTGACCGGTCCGTGGAGCCTTGCGGGCACGGCGCGCGCGTCCAAGACGATCTATGACGAGCCGAACGCCAGCATCGACCCACAGGTTACACGAGAGGACGAATCCTACTCCGGCCAGTTGGTCGGAACGGTTCAGTTCCCGCGCGGCATTTCCCTGGTTACCACCGGGATTTACAAGAAAGTTCAATCCAATTTGGTGAATTTTTCGTATGATAATTGGACCTTCTCTTTGGGTTTGGCCATGCAGTTCTAGAACACGCGCCGCGCCGGACGATCCGTTGATCGGGCGCGGATGGGAGAAGCGAATGCGGTTTCGCGACGGTCTGGGAATAGGCGTTAGGCTGACGGCATGCGTGCTGATCATCGGCCTTGGCGCGAGCATTGCGCTTGCGCCGCGCGCGGTGGACGCGGCGACCGACCGCGAGGTCGGGGTCACCTCGGTGGTCAACACCAAGGCCGAGGGAACGCCGCCCGCCGCCGATACCCGGGTTCTGGCGACCGGGACCAAGATGTATTTCGAGGAGAAGGTCGTCACCAACGCGACCGGGCGCGCGCAATTGCTGTTCGCCGACGGCTCGTCGATGACGGTCGGGCCGAACTCGGACCTGGTGATCGACACCTTCATCTATAATCCCGACACCAAGGTCGGTGATATGACCGTCAGCCTGACCAAGGGCTTCGTGCGCTTTGTCGGCGGGCGGATCAGTAAGCGCAAACCCGTCAAGATCAAGACACCGATTGGCAGTATCGGTATTCGCGGCGGCATCGCGATGGTCGAGATGCAACCGGGTCAGGGCATGACCGCGGATTTCCTTTTCGGCACGGAAATGACGATGGAGGTTGGTGAGAACGTCCAAACCACCACGTCGCCTGGAACCTTCATGACCGCGGCGGGAGGCGCGGGTGGGGCGGTGTCGGCGCCGGCCCGGCGTCAGGCCTCCGACCTCAACCGTCGGCTGAAGAGTTTCGAGAGCCAGGGCGACAGCAACGATCAGGGCTCGGACAATAACGAGCAAGGCGGCAACCAGGCATCGAATAGCGGCGGCGGTCAGCAAGGCCAGCAGTCATCCGGCGGCCAAGGGGACAACGCGCAAGGATCAAACAACCAAGCGTCGAACAATCAGGAATCCGACGACAATCAAGGCGGCTCGGCGGGTGGGACTCAGGGCGAGGGCGATCAATCCACGCAAGCGACGCTCGGCGGCACAGACGGGGCGGGCGGTACCGAAACGGATGGCGGCGGCAATCAAGTGGATGCCACCGCGCCGGGGGGGACCCAGACGGGCTCGGATACGGACGGTGTCGGCGCGCTTCCAGGTGGGGGCGGAGGCTCGAATGATCAGTTGGCGCTGATCGATACCGGTATCTCGGGCCTCGCCGAAAGCGAATCCGGTGGCCTTGACGCGCCGGATATCACAAGCGCGCCCGCCGGTGCCGGGGGTGGTCAAGGCGGTACGACCAGCTTGCCGAGCGATAGCGGTGGAAGCCTCGTGGAAGTGCTTGAGCCGGTCGTGGAAACACCGCAGCCGCGCCCCGAGGAAGAACAAACCGCAACTCTGATTCCCACGCCCGAGCCGACGCCCGAGCCAGTACCGGAGCCGACCCCTGAACCGCCCATCGTCACGCCCGTGCCGACGCCCACTCCGGAACCGACGCCCCCCGTCGTGGTTGTCGCGCCAGAGCCTGAGCCTGAGCCGGCGCCGCCGGCGGCAACGCCGTTCACCAGAAGCTTCACGGGCTTTGCGCTGCGCGGGGGCGCAAGCTTTCCGACCCTGGGCGCTAACGTTACCTCCAACATCACGTCGGTAACGGACCGCCGGTTCTCCTCGGTTACGGTTTCCGGAGCCGACGACACCGTCGGTGGCCGCATGACCGCGAGTTCGACGGCCGGCGCTTATGGGTTGTTCTATCCGGCGCCCACGGCCGCGTCACCGGTGAATATGTCCGCGTGTGGCGGTGGCTTGGATTGTTCGTCGCAGCTCGCCGGCGTGACTCCCACGACGGTCGCCGGACCCATTGAGTTCGGCGCCGACCCGGATTTCGTGGTCTATGCGCTTAACGTTGATAGCGAAAAATCACTGATCGCGCTTGGGACCGAATTCACCGGCTCGACCCCGACCACGGGGGCGGCGCGATACAGCGTCCGGCCCGACTCGTTTCTTGCTGGCGGTCTGCCGTTCCTGCGCTCCACCGACACTGGCTTTCCAGCCGCGAATGACACCGATCTCTATGCCAAATGGTCTACGTCGGCGGGATCCGTCCCATTCATGGCGAGCCGCTTTGAAATTGACGGTGCCGGGGGCAAATCCAGTATCAGCGTGATGATGGGAAGTATAGCGATCAGCTCGGACCCCTTTCTCGATGGGGTGATGGTCGGTCAGGTGGATCAGACGGGAGCGGCGGTACCGGAGATGTATGAGGCCGGGGTTTTTTCCGCGGATACCGACTCGGGCAAGGATTTTTTCGGATCAAGCGGACCGGATCATTTTGTTCTGACCTCCATCGGGGACGCGGATATTGGGGCCGGCGAGTTCGGTGTCGAAAATGTCGATCTTGCACCCGCCACGATTTACTATCCGGTTAACGCGGTCAGCAAGGCGGGCTCGCACACCGTCAATGCCAGTAATACGCAACTCGCGGATGTAGCGCTGGTCGGATACTACGGCGGAGCGGGCACGGTCGCCGGCACGCCGGGTGCCCATGTGGCGACAACCCCCGCCGACCCCTCATTTTTGTCGATAAGCTTGTCGACGGATCTGCCTATTACAAATATTGACGTCACACCGGATGGCGGTTCCACGACGGTGACGGCGGACGATAGCGGTGGGTTCGGTGCCTATGTCGACGACGGGAATTTCGCCACGGAGATCACCACTGGTGCAACCTCCGGCGGCGGCGCCGAGGCAACCGCGACGATCGGCTATCTAGTCACTGGAGGCAACAATAGCGCCTCGTTCGATTTGTGCTCGGCCTGCGAGTTCCTGTCCTGGGGGTTCTGGGGGCAAGAGCAGCTCACCAACGACGTGGTTTTCCACATGGCCAGTTGGGTCGCCGGCGTCGCGACGAATTTCGGGACGCTGGGAGCGTTGACCGCGTCCGGCACCTATAACGGAAACGTGGTCGGCAGCATCATCGACACCGGCGCGACCGCTGTTAAAACGGGTAACTTCTCCCTGGATGTCAGTCTGGCCGGGGCCTCGTCCACCGCGACGCTGAACAGTTTCAACTTCGATGGCGCATCGTTCACCACCGGTGCGACCGGCTTCGACGCCACGTCCCAGTATTACACCCTGACGGACACCGTTGGCGGCAAGACCCTGGATATGCGTGGCGCGTTCTTCGGGGTCGACGGGGCGAACATCCCACCGGAGACTGGCGGCGACTTCAAGATCAATGGCACGGGATACACCGCGGCCGGGGTCTTCGCGGCCAGGAAGTAGCCGCCCGCCCGGTTCCTGGTCTGAGCGGGCCTAGCCGGCGAGCAAGCTTACCTTCGAAATACTTCAATGATAGATTCGCATATCAGTATCTCGAATGCATGCTCCGGGGCACAGTTGCGTGATCACAAGTCGTCGGCCCAAAACCTTGACCCATCGTGCCGGCGCAACCCGTCCCGGGGCTGAACCACGATCCGCGGCGCCGTGGGCAAGGCGTCACGCATGACGACTTTTCTTGAAAAGAGCCCGCGTCGCGCCGGTCCGATCTTTATCGGAGGGATCGGTGGCTCCGGAACCCGGGCGGTCGCCGATATCCTCAAGAGCATCGGCTTGCCGATCGGAAGCGGGCTCAATGTCGAGTTGGACGCCATGGCGTTCGAGGGGGTGTGCGAACGCTTCACCACCGCCATCCTGGAGCAGACCGGGAGTACGAATTACGCGCTGGAGGCCATTGACCCGGCGTTACGCCTGCGCGTCCTGCAAGCCTTGGAGTTGGCGGCGGCGGTGCATGTCGACGGTCTGACAACGACCAATATCTGGATCGCGAAATCACCCCGTCTGCTGCATTTCCTGCCCTTCCTCGCGGTGGCGTTTCCGGGGATGCGGTTCGTGCATGTGGTACGTGACGGGCGCGACATGGCCTTGTCGGCGAACCAGAACCAGCCCCGCAAGCACTTCCGCGCGATGTTCCGGCGTTCCCTGTCGGGTGAGCCAAGCCTGGACTCCATCCGGTTCTGGTCCCACGCGAATGTGCATGCCGCGACTTTTGGTCAATTGACCATGGGGCGGGATTATCAGGTCCTGCGCTACGAGGACCTCTGCGCCAAACC
Organism: Alphaproteobacteria bacterium; assembly: GCA_016780745.1. GTDB lineage: Bacteria > Pseudomonadota > Alphaproteobacteria > Thalassobaculales > Thalassobaculaceae > JADHLJ01. The sequence continues at coordinate 23,978 of JADHLJ010000010.1, forward strand.
CGAGCAATCGATCCAGGGTTTGCTTACCGGGCTCGGCTTGGCGGTCAACGAGACGACGCTGTCGAGGCTCGCGCGTGGGATACGGCCCTTGGCGTCCCAGGGGCGCTGGCGTGATCTTCCCGGGCCGGGAAGGCAGGCCCTGGAAGAGGCCGGCGACCGCGGGCTTTCCTATTTCGGATACCGGTCGCGCGGAACGCGTCGGACGGAGGAGGAAAAGCCGTCAAGCGCCGGCGAGACGGCGTTGCTGGTGGTCGGCTGTCATCGAAGCGGCACCTCGCTCGCCGCCGGCATTCTATCAGGCCTTGGTTTCGATATCGGTCGGTCGGAAATGCCGCCTACAGCGGATAACCCGACCGGATACTGGGAGAACACGGCTCTGGTCGCATGGAACGACCGGTTGCTGGATGTCCTGGGGCAGGACTGGCGGGTTGCGTCTCCGCGCCCGGCGCGGTGGACGGCGTCGCCGGTTTTCGAGGAATTCGTCGAGGCCATTCAGCGCGTTCTGGCCATCGAAATGGCGCCGGATCGGGATTGGTGCATCAAGGATCCGCGTTTGTGTCGGGTGCTGCCGCCCTGGATCGAGGCATTGCGGCGGCTTGGCCGGACGCCCAAGGTTTTACTGGTCCTGCGTCATCCCCTGGAGGTCGCGGCGTCGCTCTCGGATCGTGACGAGATGTCTCTCGTCCGAGGATTGCGACTATGGGCGATGGATGTCCGGCGCTCGGTGCGGGACAGCGGCCAGGCCGCGCGCGAGATTGTTCTCTATGACACATTTCTGGAAAGGCCCGAGGCGACGCGCGCGAAAGTCGCCGGGTTCGCGGGCGATGGTACGGCGAGCGGCCTTGCCGGCGACGCCGAGCATCCGGTGAATCCCGCGCTAAAGCATCACAAGCTGGAGTCACTGAGCGCGCCGGAGGATGTCGACCTCCGGGAGGCTGTCGATCGCGCCTGGAAGGTAGCAATGCGGCTCGCGGCCGGCGCGGCGGATGCGGTGCTGGAGGAGTTTGACGCGGCGTTGTCGGCATTGCTTGTGGCAACGGATCAGGCGTGGTTGGGCGAGGCTTCGGATGCCGCGGCGCTGCGCGAGGCCGAGACCGAATCTCAACGACTGCGCGCCAACCGCGCCCTCGACAATGTCCGGGTTATCGGGAAGGCCGGAAGCCCGGCGCGGGCTCTGGAGCGGAACTTGGTTTGTCCGCTGCCCGAGACCGAGGGTAGCTCGAAATACCAACAATGGGTGGAAACGATCGAGCCGCTTCGCCTCGGCCAAGCCACGGACGGCGCGCGGGAAGCGCTCGCCGCTCTGTCGGCCGCCGTCGTGCTGCTCCCGCATGGAACCGTGATCCCGCCGCGTCCGCCGCTTCAAGACCCTGGTGTTTTCGCGACGGGCCGGTCTCTTTCCCTGGTCATGGATGGCGCCCTGGCGCGGCACTGGTCATGGCAAGCCGTGTCGTCCGGGGCCCAGGCCTTGGCGACGTTTCCGGCGCCGGGTTGGTTGGCCGGCATGCTGCGGGAGGTTCGCGCGGCCTGGCACATCTTCGTGGAACCCGACACGCGGTTGTCGGAGGATTTCCTGGAGATTTTCGCCGCGACGATCGCAAGGCAACCGAACGCGATGGTGGCGCATGGCGACTATGATTTCGAGCCACCCGGCGGTCTACGCGAGCACCCGGTCTTCAAACCGCCGACCTGGGATGATGATCTGCACCTCCAAAGACATGTCATGCGGGGTTGGTTCGCCGTGCGTCGGGACTGGCTGGAAACCTGCCCCGATCCGACTGGCCGTTCCGCCCTAGAGGTCTCTTACGCCTTGAGCCTGTTGGTGACGGAGAAAGCCACGCCCGACGCGATCGTCCACATTCCCGGCATTCTGGCTCACCTGCGTCCCGCGGCGGCGCGAGAGGCCATGCTTTCCGCCGATGCGCTTAACCAGTTCCGCCGCGACTCACTGGCGCGACGTGGCTGGAACGCGACCGTGGAGCCGGGCGCTGATCCGATGACGGCCCATATTCGGTTTTCGCCGAAAACCGGGACCCAGAAGGAGCAGGGGGGCGAGACGCCGCGGATCAGCGTGATCATTCCGACACGCGACGGCGGGGAGCATTTGGCCCGCTGCCTCCACGGGCTGCGGTTCGAGACCGATTACGCCAATCTGGAAATCATCCTCGTCGATAACGGAAGCACCGATCCCTCGACCTTGGCGACGATCGACGATTTGGCGAGGGATCGTCGCTGCCGGGTGCTTCGCCATGACAAGCCGTTCAACTTCGCCGAGATCACGAATTTGGCCGTCGATAACGCGGATGGCGCGCTGATCTGTCTGTTGAATGACGATATCGTCGTTCTTCACCCCGGATGGCTGAACGAGATGGCCGGATTGGCGGCGCGTCCGGATGTGGGGATGGTCGGGGCCTTGTTGTTGTTCGAGGACGGCACGGTGCAACATGCCGGCGTCACGCTCGGCCTACAGGGATATGTCGCGGGGCACACATTCCACTATGCGCGAGAATCGATGCTGCGCCGCCGCCCCTTGAGCGGCCTGACCCGGCGCGGCTCGGCGGTGACGGCGGCCTGCGCGGTCATGCGGCGCGAGGTCTATCACGCGGTCGGCGGTATGGATGCCGAGTATCTGGCGGTCAACTACAACGACCTCGATCTAAGCCTTAAGGTGCGGGACCAGGGCTACAATGTGGTCTGGACGCCCTATGCCAGGCTTATCCACGCTGAATCCCTTAGTCGCGGCAAGGAACATC
>JADHLJ010000355.1 GCA_016780745.1 Alphaproteobacteria bacterium
GACGGGGTGCTGGGACATCCATTGGTTGGGAGGGAGTGATAAAGGAATCTGTCGCTTTCACTGATTTGGGGATAGTCTCGGACACTCAGCCGAGCCGATCCATTTCCGAACATACCGAGGCAGTTTCCGCCGAAAGCGAGCACTATCAGGACAACGCGAACATCGTCCCCTTGCCGGCGCGTCCGGCCGAGGACATGCAGGCCGACCATTTCGTCGAGAAGGACGGCATGGTGTTCGCCGGGACCCATTTGATCATTGATCTGTGGGGGGCGTCCCGGCTTGACGAGATCGAGCACATCGAGGCGACCTTGCGGGATGCCGTCGACGCCGCCGGCGCGACGCTGCTTCACATTCATCTGCATCACTTCACGCCGAATGGCGGGGTGTCGGGGGTCGCGGTGCTGGCGGAATCGCATATCAGCATTCACACGTGGCCCGAGCGTGACTATGCGGCGCTTGATGTTTTCATGTGCGGTGATGCCGAGCCTCATAACGCGATCCCAGTCCTGAAACAGGCCTTCGAGCCGAGATCGGTTCAGGTTGGCGATCACAAGCGTGGCGTGGTGGCGTGACTGAATGGTTCGAGGAGCAGTTGCATCCGGGGGTGTCCCAGCGGCTCTCCATGGACCGGGTGTTGTTCCGCGAGACGACCGAGCACCAGGATCTGGTGATCTTCGAGAACCGGATCTTCGGGCGTGTGCTGGCATTGGACGGGGTGGTCCAAACCACAGAGGGCGATGAATTCATCTATCACGAGATGCTGAGTCACGTGCCGATCTTGGCGCATGGCGCGGTTTTGCGGGTTCTGATCATCGGCGGGGGCGATGGCGGCATGGCCCGCGAGGCGTTGAAGCATCCCGGCATCGACGAGGTGACGATGGTGGAGATCGACCCGTCCGTGGTTGAGCTTTGCCGCGCTCATCTGCCATCGATAAGCGCAGGTGCCTTCGACAATCCCCGGTTCAAGCTGGTGATCGCAGACGGCGCCAAATTCGTCGAGGAGACCGATGCGCGCTGGGACGTGATTATCATCGACTCGACGGATCCTTTGGGCCCCGGCGAGGTGTTGTTCAGCGAACGCTTCTACCGCGGCTGCAAACGATGCCTGACACCCGGCGGTATCCTGGTGACGCAAAACGGCGTGCCTTACGTGCAAGGCGCGGAAGTCACCAATAGTCATCAAAGAATGTCGCCTCATTTCAGCGATGTCTGGTTCTATGTCGCGCCGGTGCCGACGTATCAGGGCGGCCACATGGCTTTCGGTTGGGCAACGGACCAAGCGGCTCACCGCGCCGCGACCGCGAGTGTGGTGTCCGAGCGCTTCCGGCGCGCCGGGTTCGATACCCGATATTACACGCCGGAAGTTCATGTCGCTTCCTTCGCGCTGCCCGCGAACATTCTCAAGCTGTTGGCCTAATCGTTTAACGATTGGTTCTTAAGGGTTTGTTCATCCCGGGGGCCTATCCTTTGTGTTGACTAGCCCGCGCGGTATCTCCGCGTGCTTGACACGAAGGGATTAAATTAATGATCGACGGCATCCTGGCGGGCTCGCCGCTCACGCAATCGTCCAGCTTGTCTCGCCCCGGCGCCGCGGCGCCCGCCCAAACCACGGCAAACGAGATTCTCGCCACGGAGCGGGTGACCCAATCCGCCAACGGCGCGAGCGATGCGGGTGTCGGCGCCAGTGACGTGGCGTCGGATCAGGCCGTGGAGCAACCACCGAGCTCTTCCAGTCCGGGCCCGGAAAATGATTTCGGCCAACGCGGCACCCTTGTGGACATCGCCGCTTAATCGAGACGTTCAACGATCGCAAGCCGATGTGATATGCTGCGCCGGTTCCGACCGATGCAGGCGACATGGCTTCAGCAGATCCCGAATTCAGTGTCATCGTCGTGGCCTACAAGTCGGGTCGCGTACTCTCGCGATGTCTGGACGCCCTCGAGCGGCAGTCCTACCGCGCCTTCGAGGTCATCGTCGTCGATAACGGCGCCAATGACGACGCGATCGACGCCCTTGCAAGCCGGGATGTTCCAATCCGAATTCTGGGGCCGGGATCAAATATTGGGTTCGCCGCCGCGAATAATCTGGCGGCGCGCGAGGCCCGCGCGCCGTGGCTGGTGATGTTGAACCCCGACGCCTTCGCGCGCCCTGATTGGCTTGCCGAGATTAACGCGGCGATCCATCGTTACCCCGGCGCGACGATGTTCGGATCGACTCAACTTCGAGCCGAGAGCCCTGAAATTCTGGACGGTGCCGGCGACCATTACCATCCGCTGGGGCTCGCCTGGCGTGGTGGCGAGGGCGATCTGGAGGATACCGCGGTTCTCGACGCCGAGGTTTTCGGGCCCTGCGCCGCCGCCGCCGTCTATCGCCGCGATGTGTTTGAAAAGACAGGCGGATTCGCGGAACGATTCTTCTGTTACTACGAGGACGTGGATCTCGCGTTCCGCTTACGAATTGCCGGCGAGATCTGCGTGCAATTGGCCGGCGCGCGGGTGGAACATCTGGGTTCGACAGCGGCCGGGGCGGGATCGGACTTCATCCGCTATCATGTCACCCGCAATCGGATTTGGACCTTCATCCGCTGCATGCCCGGACCGCTGCTTGTGCTGCTTGCTCCCAGTCTGGCCGCGACGCTGATCACGCGGCTCTGCCTCGCGCTGGTGACTGGAGATTTCGCGTGCCGCTGGCGCGCGATGGTCGACGCGGGCGCAGCGCTGCCGGAGATCCTGGGCGAGCGGCGGGCCATTCAGTCCCATCGGCGCCTTGGCGCCCTGGCGGTGGCGCGGCTCATGACCTGGTCGGTCGGCAAGCTGATCCTACGAGCACGGGACCCGCGCACTCTGCCGCTCGACGACGACCAAGATCGGCCCGTGTCATGACGGGTGGCGATGGCACGGTAAGCGCCCCGGGCGAACGCGTCGCGGCGGTGGTTGTGACCTACAATCCCGGCGAGCGTTTCGCGGCGCTGATGGCCGCGCTTCGCTATCAAGTCGGGGCTGTCTGGGTGATCGACAATGGTTCGCGTGAGCCCGGCCTTGCGCGCGTTCAGGCCCTGCAAGGCGGTGCGCCAGCGGGCGCCGACGTCAATCTTATCCTCAATCCCGAGAATCCGGGCCTCGCGGCGGCGCAAAACCAGGGCATCACCGCCGCCATGGGGGCAGGCTTCGATTGGGTGCTGCTGATGGATCACGACAGCGTGCCCGACGCGGGCATGGTCTCGGAACTTTTGGCCGCCGCGCGCGCCGATCCATGCCCCAGTGAAATCGGATTTCTAGCGCCCCGACATGATGACGAGCGTGGCCTCCCCGCGGCGATGGTTTATAGCCGCGGTTCCCACGGTCTATTGCGTCGCCGAGCCATCGAGCCTGGACAGGTCGAGGAAAACGCGGCTTTCGCGATGGCCTCGGGCTGTTTGATTCCCATGACCAGTATCCTCGCGGTCGGGCCGATGAACGAGGATTTGTTCATCGACTACATCGACTATGATTTTTCGTTTCGGATGCGCCGCGCCGGGTACCGGATCATCGTGGTCGGCGCGGCGAGGCTGTCGCATAACCTGGGAGAGGCCCGCGTGGGGCGGTTTCTCGGCCTCGAACGCTCCTACCACAAACATGTGCCGGATCGGCGCTACACGATCTATCGCAACCGCGTTCGCGTGCTGCTGAGCGGTGGGTGGCGGTTTCCGGAATTCGTTCAGTTCGAGATCCTGTCGATCTGCAAGGATCTCATGCAGTTGCTGTTGTTTGAGGAGCGTGCCGGCAAATGGGCGAGTTTTCGCGCTATCCTGGGAGGATTCTTGGATGGAATTCGCCGCCGCGGTGGGCCTAGGAAGAGCTGACGGAGCGGCTCTTGCGTGATTCGATTGCTTTGCGCGCCGCGCGCATCGGAATAGGTCGAGGAGGAAACACCCGCTCGAACATCCATCGAAGCGACATCGGAATCAGGCGTAACACAAAGCGCGTGTAGATCGCCGCCGCGAAGATATTCAACAGCGGTTTGGGATATTGCGGCTGGAAATGCTTGAAGAAGTATTTCGCGAAACTGTTCGATTTATGCCACTCGACGAAACCCGAATAGACATGGCTCGTGCCCTGCTGGTGCATGATCGAGATATGCGGCACGTAGAGGATCTCTCCGCCGCGTTTTTCGATCCGCATGCAGAAATCGACGTCCTCCACGTGCAGGAAGTAATCCTCGTCCATGCCTCCGAGGTCGTCGAAGGTGGATTTCGGCATCAGCATGAAGGCGCCAGAGATACACTGAACCTTGGTGATTTCGCTCAGCGGCTCGTTCTCGTTCAAGTTCAGGCGTTTGAAGTGCGGATGGTTTGGCGCCAGCCGGTCAAGGCGGAACTGCTCGACCAGACACGTCCAAGGCGTCATCAGGTTGCGCCGACCACCGCGTTGCTCGCTACCGTCCGGGTTTTCCAAACGCACCGTGATCAGCGAGGCCGTGGGAAACTCGTCAAAAACATCCAATGCTTGGCTGAGGACGTCCTCATCGATAATCGAGTCGGGATTCAGCAAAAGGATGTACCGACCGCGCGCTCTTCGGGCGCCGATGTTGCAGCCTTTGGAAAAGCCGACATTGCCGTGTCCGGTGATAATCTCAAGCCGGGGGTCTTCATCGGCGAGCGCGTTGATCTCGCGTACCATCGCCCGCGCGTTACCGTTATCGACCAGGATAAGCTGGTTGACATCCGGCTGGGCTAAAACCGATCTCAGGCACTCCATGAGAACCGGACCGGTTTTGTAGGACACAATTACGACGCTACAGGATTTGGCTTCGTTTCGCGGTTCCGGCAATAGCGAGGAGATACGCGTTACCACGCCCGACTTGCGAGGCAGCGGGATGATCTCACTCTTGGAAGGCTCGGAAATCGGATCCGTGTTAGCGCTCATTCGTCCTCGGCCAGTTAGACCCGGTGAATTTCAATTCACTCTCCAACGCGGCCTCTCGATCACGATCCGGCGGCGCGATGCCTGTTTCGACAACGGCACTACGACCGTATCCTCGTAAAGCATACAAGGACAATAACATAACCGATTGAATTGTCGAACCTAAACCGTCGTCACATCGGCGAATTCGAAACCGGGAGCTCGATTGGGTGGCGATGTTGCGGGGTTGCGTCGAAAATGATAAGAGCCGCCAAGCGCAACGAGCATCGAAACGAGTGCCGGTGAACATCGAAACAACCGAAATTCCGGACGTCAAGATCATCTCGCCGGCCAAATTCGGCGACCATCGCGGATTCTTTTCCGAGACCTATAATCGGGCCAAGTTCGAGGAGAACGGACTAAACCTGGACTTTTGTCAGGACAATCACTCGTTCTCGGCGACAGTTGGGACGCTCCGAGGTTTGCATTTCCAGATCCCGCCTTTCGCGCAAGACAAGCTGGTACGGGTGACGCGGGGGGCGATCCTTGATGTCGCCGTCGATATCCGTCACGGATCGCATACATTTGGTCGGTGGGTCTC
>JADHLJ010000356.1 GCA_016780745.1 Alphaproteobacteria bacterium
ATTATGTTCGATCAAGGCGCGTTTCGCGCGGACCCGTGACCAACGGTCGGTCTCGTTCGACAACCGTCGCCAATAATCCAGCGCCGTGTCGACGTCGCCGGAAGCGTAAAGCACCCGGCCCCTAAGATAGTCCAAGCGCGCTTGTTCACCAGGGGTCGGGCGTCCTTCGGCAATCGCGTCCAGGAAGCCTCCAGCACCTCGGAAATCTCCAGCCCGGATCGCCGCCTCGGCCGCGAGCATCGCCAATTGAGTCGCGAAGTTACGGGGATAGCCGCCCGGGATCTCGCCCGCGCGGGCGAAATGCTCAATCGCGCTCGCCCACTTACCTTGGGCGGCATTGGAGGCGCCCCGCCACAATTCGGCTTCGGCGAACCCATTCAAGGAGCGGTCGTCAAGATCCTCCTCGGCCTCGGCATAACGCCCGAGCATGAAATGGCTAGCCCCGCGCAACGCCTTCACATCCGGCCGGCGCGCGAGTTCCTCGTCCGAGGTCGCGATGGTCCGCAACAAGCCCATCGACTCGGCGGCGAGACCATTGGCGAAATAGAACTGGGCGAGACTCAACCTCGGACCACTGCGAGAGATACTGGTCGCCTCGGAAATCTGCCGTTGGATGTCCTGCTTTACTCTCAGAAATTCTGATTCCCTCGCCCCTTGACGCCAGGAAACCAGATTGAAGATCCGTCCTGGCGCCAATCCCGGCGGCAGGCCGTCACCCCTGCGACCGACCAATTCCTCCTCGACCTTGCCGGGTTGCGGCTTCGAGACTTCTAGCCCGCTCAGTTTACTCGCGGTAATCGCCACGCCGTCCGGAAGCACCCGGACCTCCAATTCCTCGATCAAGGGCTGTACAACCATGCCCTGAACCGAGCCCAGGATATTGAACTGGCTATAATTGCGCTCGACATCGATGCCGCGGCTAAGCGGCGTCATGGGGATCATGAAAAGAAGGTCGCCGACCTCGGGATCACGGGCGACCGAGGTACGGCCGACCCCTTCGGCCAAAACAAACACCCGCGGGCCTTGCGGGCTCGACTGCTGGGTCCCGACATTCAACACGACATCCGGGCGCATGGCCTGGGGTTGCAGGTCAACAATCCAGGCATCGCCATCGCGCCAAACCCTCGGCGCAATGCCGGCGACCAAGGGAACCCGCAGCGCCGCGCCCGGCGCGACCGCGATCTGCTCGGGCCGCCCCATGATCTGTCCGGGGCTGGCGGTCAGTGCCGACAATTCGAAGGTTACCGGCTCATCGAATACAACCCATAGATGTTCAGCGCGTAAAAACACCGCCGCCGCGACCGGCTGTTTCCAGTCAAAGCGGATCGATGTCGCATCATTTGATCTAGACACCAGGACCGGCAGGCTAGGCCCGCTGATCGTGGCGTTTTGCGAGGCTCTCAGACTTGCGACGAGATTGGTTGGATCAACGGCGACATCGCTTTCGGTGGGAGATGCCGCTCCCGCGCCCGCCGCCACCTCGTTATTGGAGGCTCCTTGATCCGACGGTCTCGGCGCCTCAGTCGTCGGCGCCGCGGATGCATTCCGTGTTTCGGCCTCACCCGTGGCAACTCCCTCGGAACTCACTGATGCGGGCGGTATCGCCGCCGTGCCGTTTGTCGCGGCTTGAGGCGCGGAGACACTGGCCGGTGGTATGGCTTGGGCCGGTGTCTGGGCAGTTTCCTGGGGAGCGGGCGCCGAGACGGGCGGGGCGCTCACGGGTTGCGGCGGAGCGGCTTGAGGTGCCCCAGGGGTTTGCGGTTCCGGCGGGCTCGCCGCGTTCGGGTTCTGACTCGGCGCCAAACCGAATTGGCTCGCCAAGGCCGCCCCTCCCGCCGCTGGAGCGGGCGCGGTCGGGTCGGGTTGAGTATTTTGGGGCGGCGGCGTCGAAGATTGCGCGACCGGGGTCTCGGAACTTGGAGATTGTGGATTGGGAGATTGTGGATTGGGAGATTGGGCGCTGTGAGATTGGGCGCTGGGAGATGACGGACCGGGCGACCGCGCGCTGGAATCCTGGATAAGATCAACCACAACCTTGGTACCGGACAGGAAGTGCCGGACCCGCACTCCGTCGGGTATCGGAATAACAACATTGGCATTGCCGTCACCGCCCACTTCCGCGCGCAAACCGGCAAACTGGCTCGGCAGGCGAGACGCTAGCCCGTTCGCGTCGATCCGCGCCGGTTTTCCAAACGCGACACGCGCCGCGCCATTGGCCTCGGTGATGGAATAAGGCGTGTTCGACGGCCAATCGAAGACCAGACGGCGATATGTGGGATGAGTTCCCACGCGCACCGGCACGGTCGGTCCGGTTGCCAATCCTTCGGTTGCCGTCGTTCCGGTCGAACCGCTGGTATCCGTTGGAGGCGATGCGCTCGGCGCTGGACGGGTCGCGACCGCTTGCCGCTCACCGACGTCGATCACAACATTGTTGCCATCCCGATAAGTTCTGAGCCGATGGTTACCGGTCAACCCAACCACGACCTCGCGCCGGCGATCACCCAACCGCGCCGACGCGATAAAGCCTCCCAACCCGCTCGCCGCCCCCGCGACATCGCCGTCCACCGGCCGGTCAAACTGGATCAACAGCTCATTGCCGAACCGTTGGGCCGTGTAGTTCACCCGGGCAGGCCAAGCGAAGCGAAAACTATCGAAGCCATCACTGGATTCCGCGCTCACATCGGCGGCCCGAGCCGAAGTCCCTGGAAACCAAACACAGATCGACAAAAGCAAAAAGGCGCCGAGCACCCTGATGTTGCGCGACCGCCTCATCGTGCGTCACTTTCACGATGAATGATCAGATCGACGCGCCTGGCACGACGATACCGTTGCTCAAGCGGCAAACCGGCGTCGAGGCTCTCGAACCAGGCGTCACCCAGTCCGCGCACGGTCAGCGGCTTACGATAACCGGCCAGCGCCAAACTATCCGCCACGGCCGCGGCGCGAGCCAATGACAACTCCCAATTACTTTTGAAAGCACCCTGCCCGCTCAGCGGTTCAGGATCGGTATGGCCGATCAAATCAATACGGTTATCCAAATTCGAGAGTGTTTCCGCCAGCGCGAACAAGGCTGCATCGCCCGAAGCCACTATCTCCGCGGTACCAGAGCGGAAGAAGAGATTTCCCGGTAGCGAGAGAACGAGTTTTCCGTCTACCTCCTTCAACACCGCCAGTGCCAGTGTCGTCTCGCGCGCCATGCCGGATTCCAGAATCCGTCGCAAATACTGGACATTGACGCCACGATCGGGCCGGTACGCTTCAGCGGAGGTCGCCGTGGGCGCCGACTGTGTCGTGTCCACCGACGTTTTGATCTCGGCCTTGTTCATGGCGGCGGTAAACGCTTTCCAATCCGGCGAGCTGAGCGATGACATCGAAAAAATCATCACGAAAAACGCCAGCAACAAGGAAATCAAATCGACGAAGGTCACAAGCCATACCGGTCCGCCGCCGGCGCGCGCGCGTCGTGTGCCGGCGGTGTTTGCGCGATCCCTTATTTGCGAGGCGGTCATGGCCTAACCTCGCCCCGGCCCGCGGCGTCGCCCCGTGACACGACTTGGAAGATGAACCGCAATTCCGATACGTGGCCCGGTTCCAAACCCACGGACATCAATCGTTTCACGCCGCCAGCGGCAATCATGCTCTCTATTACCGTGGTAGCCCGTCGCAAGGTCCTCGCATCACGCGCGATCCGTCCGTCCGCGTCGCGATATCCGAACAATATCCGAGTTTCCAGATCCTGCTTGGCATCCGGATAAACGAGCACCTTGGCCAAGCGACTGCTCAATACCCGCAACGCCGCCCTAGGTTGCGTGCTGTCCGGCACGAACAAGTGATCCAGTGGTATATCCACATGGATGCGCTCACCTTCATTAACGAAATTCAGGGCGAGCCGTGGAAACGCGAACTTGAAGGCTTCGGTAAGACGCGCCGACATCGACGGTTCAACCGCGCCGATCCGGTCCGCGTCCAAAACACCCGGTCCATCGCCTCCCTCGCCGAATCCCGGAAAGCTTGCGCGGATACTAGCGATCACCCGATCACTTTTGCCCGCCTCGAACGATGAAATGGAATTCAGGAAAATGAAGAACGCCAGCAACAACAGGAACAGGCTCAGGAATAGCGGAAGGCTTCCAAGCCGTTGATCACTGCTAGCCTTGGAGCCGTTCGCCGCCGTCATTGATTATGTTTCGCCATCATCTCGTAATGGTCCACGGACCGAAGGCCAAGGCATCGCAGATCATCGCCATTGGCCACGCTAGTTTATATTCGGCATCTCGCGGCGTTCCGCGATTCGCGAGGTGATTTCCTTGGCGCGGGCCGCCTTCATGTTAGCGAGGATCAAAGCCGTCTTGGACGCCTTCATCTTGTCGAAAATCTGGAGCAAGATCTCGGTTTCCAGATCGTTGAATATACGCGACGCATCCTTGGGTTTCATCTTCTCGTAGATGGCCACGAGATCGTTAAGTTGCTGTTCTTCTTGCTCTTCATACTTCTGGATAAGCAGTTCGATGTCGTCCTTGACGCCTTTAAGCTCCGCGATCTTCTTCTCGATGCGGGTCTCAGCGGCATTCAGCAATCCCTCTCGCTGAATAACCGTTTGCTCACGCGCGTCCAACTCCTTGCGGCGTTTCGAAAGCTCCTGCAGAAGTTCGATCTCCGAGCGCGTGAAGAGGACGGGGTCCAAGGGCTTCTCGGCGGCGCCCTGACTATCGCTGGAAGCCTGGGCCAATTGAACCGGTTTCACTTCCGGCGCCTTGGTGGCCGGTGCCGGCGCCGACGCTTGGGCGGAGGATTGCGCGCGAGCAGGTGTCTGCTGAGCCTCGGCGTAAGTGGCAAGCGAGATCATGCCCTCCTCGTTATGGAGCGTATCCCAAATCGCCGTGACCTTGAAGGACAGCAACAGCGTTGCCAGAAAGATCATGACCGGAAGAACGCGCAAACGGGCCATGAAGCCGGGTTTAGGCACGGTACCCGCCCCCGGCGCGGCGGTCGGCCTCGCCGCGCGCCTTGCATCGATGTTGGATGTTGGGCGTGGCGTTCCCGCCGCGGCGCGATTGACGCCGCCCGCGTTCACGTCATCCTCGGGGACGCTCCGGACCGGTTTACCGCCGCGATCGTAGGCCATTTAGCGAGCCCTCCTGAGCGCGTTCAACAATTCCCGTTCGGCCTCGGAGGCCGCTTCGTGGTCTTGACCTGGACTTGGAGCCTCCGCCTTGCGGCGCGGCGTCTTACGAACCACCGACCGCCGTTCCGCGCCGGCCTCGGCCGCGCCAGACGTCGACCCAGCGGTTCCTTGTCCTCCCGCGTCCGCCCCGCCGGTGTCCGGACGCGCGCTGGCCTTGGCGAGCCGTTCGGCCGAGCCATCGGCGCGCTCCACGAGAAAAGCCAGTTCGTCCCGCAACGCCTGCGCCTTATCGGCGGCATCC
>JADHLJ010000357.1 GCA_016780745.1 Alphaproteobacteria bacterium
TCTCGTTCCGACCAGCACCCCGAAAGGCCCAGCCAATGGAAAACCTAGCCTTCACCCTAGTGATGATGCCGCCCCATAACGAGATTCGGCGGAGCTGGGCGGCGCGGGTCGCGGCGGAGGATATCGGCGTCAAGGTCCTTCAGCCCGAGACCATCGAGGACGCCAAGCGAGATATCGCCCAGGCCGACGCGGCGTTCGGCGTGATGCCGGCGGAAGTGCTGGAGCACGCGACGCGGCTTCGGTGGCTACAAGCCCCGATGATCGCGCCACCCGCTGGATACTATCATCAGGCCTTGATCGACCATCCCGTCGTGGTGACCAATCAGCGCGAGATTTTCAACGATCATATCGGCGCGCATATCATGGCCTATGTCCTCGCCTTCGCGCGGGGGCTGCACTACTACCTGCCGCAACAGGCGCGCCGTGAATACGCGCCGCGACCGCTCAACACGGGTGTCGTGCATCTGCCCGAGGCGACCGCGCTTATCCTCGGCGTTGGCGGTATCGGGGCCGAGGCGTCCCGGCTGTGCAAGGCCTTCGGCATGACGGTGGTCGGTGTCGACGGACGCCGAGAGGAGCTTCCGGAAGGCATGGACGAGATGCATCCGCCGGAGCGTCTGGACGAGCAACTCGCCCGGGCCGATTTCGTGATCATGACCATCCCCCACACGCCCGAAACCGAGGGATTGATGGATCGGGAGCGCCTTGGCCATATGAAGTCATCGGCGTTTCTCATCAATATCGGCCGCGGTATGACGGTGCGGCTCGATGACCTCGTTGCGGTGCTAGAGGCCGGTGGGATCGCCGGCGCGGCGCTGGACGTGTTCGAGATCGAGCCCTTGCCCTCGGACCATGCGCTATGGACGGCGCCGAACGTGCTGATCACCCCGCATACCGCCGGGTTTGGACCGTATCTGGACGATCGACGCCTCGATATATTGCTGGATAATTGCCGGCGTTTCGCCAAGGGTGAGGCGCTGAGGAATGTCGTCGACAAATCCGTTTGGTTTTAACGCGCCGGCGCCGCGTCCGACGCTGAATTGGGAGATCATCGGTCATGGATACACGAGCGAACGCCCCGGATTTCGAGCAAGCCCGCGCCGATGCCGAAGCCCATTTCTGGCCGCATTCCCAGCAGGCCGGTAACATGGACGCGGCAACCGGCGTCCAACTGGTCACCCACGGCCATGGCGTCTGGGTGGAGGATGCCGACGGAGCGCGCTGGTTCGATACTCTATCGGGGTTATGGCTGGTGAATATCGGTCATGGCCGGCGCGAGATCGCGGACGCGGTCCACCAACAGATGCTGTCTCTCAGCTTCTCGCCCAATGACACGGTGGCCCCGGTTACGGCGGCGTTGTCGGCCCGTTTGGCTAAGCTCTCGGGGGATCCGCGCGCGCGGAGCTATTTCGTCAGCGGTGGCTCCGAGGCCAATGAGACGGCGTTGAAAATCGCCAAGAACTATCATCACATCAAGGGCGAGCCGAACCGTTGGAAGGTGTTGAGCCGTCGCGGCTCCTATCACGGTGCCACCTTGGCATGCACCAGCCTCGGGCGCGGCGGGCCCGGCGGTGGGAGCGTGCCGGCTCAGTTCGGGCCGCTGGTGCCCGGTAATGTCCACGTCGCTCAGCCGGCCCGGTATCGCTGTCACGCCTGCGCCGACGCGGGTGCCTGTTCCCTTGATTGCGCCCGTGACGTCGAGCGCGCGATCCTGCACGAAGGACCATCCACCGTCGCGGCCTTCATCGCCGAGCCGATCTCGGCGGCGGCGGGTATTCATGTTCCGCATCCCGATTACTGGCCGATGCTCCGCGAGATCTGTAGCCGCCACGGCGTGCTGCTAATCGCCGACGAGGTCATCACCGGCTTTGGTCGTACCGGCAAGATGTTCGCGACCGAGCATTGGGATGTCCAACCGGATATCCGAACCGTCGCCAAGGGGCTCACCAGTGGTTATCAGCCGATCGGCGCGGCGATCGTTAGCGGTGACATCGCCGACACATTCATCGGCGAGGGCGATACCACGTTTCAGCATCTCATCACCTTTGGCGGCAATCCCGCCTCATCGGCGGCGGCAATGGCGAATCTCGACATCATGGAAAACGAGAACATGTCGGAACGCTCCGCCGAGATGGGAGATTATCTGTACGCGCGGCTACAAACCCTCGGCGATCATCCAATCGTCGGTGATGTGCGTGGCGGCAAGGGTTTGCTGTGCGCCCTGGAACTGGTGAAGGACAAGAAAACCCGCGAGCCCTTCAGTAAGAACGCCAGGCTCGACAAGCAGGCGGTGCGCGCGATGCGTGAGCAGCATATGTTGGGTCGGGCGGGCTCGATTATCCCGATCGCGCCGCCGCTATGTATCACCCGCGAGGAAATCGACGAGGCGGTGGAGCGTCTGGGCCGGGTATTGGACACGCTGGCGGGCGAGCTCGGCGTGGCCTGATCGATGGGCGAGATGGACCGGCCTGGTAATCGCCGCGGCGTCGCTTGCCCGAACCGGGCCTCGCGCGTATTCTCCGCCGCCTCTCAAATATCTCTCGGGGGCCTCCGCGCATGACCGACCGCATCCTGATTCTCGACTTCGGTAGCCAGGTCACTCAATTGATCGCCCGCCGGGTGCGGGAAAGCGGCGTCTACTGCGAAATTCTGCCCTTCAACACCGATCCCGAGCGTATCAAGAACTTCGGCGCCAAGGGCATAATCCTGTCCGGTGGCCCGGCGTCGGTACTGGAAATCGATACCCCCAGAGCCCCCGATTATGTCTTCGATTCGGGTTTGCCGGTACTGGGGATCTGCTATGGGCAACAGACCATGTGCGCCCAGCTTGGCGGACGGGTCGAGCGTTCCGACCACCGTGAGTTTGGTCGCGCGCAGGTGGAAATATCGGAAAGCTGCGCCCTGTTCGACGGCGATGTATCCGAGACCTGGAAGGCCGGCGCGCGCGAGCAGGTATGGATGAGCCATGGCGACCGGGTTATCGAGCTGCCGCCGGGCTTTCGCGTGGTCGGCAAAAGCGGCGGCGCGCCCTTCGCGATTATCGCCGATGACGAACGACGCTATTACGGCACCATGTTCCATCCCGAGGTCGTGCATACCAGCAGCGGCGCGGAGCTTCTGAAGGCTTTCACCCATGGCGTGGTCGGCTGCGGTGGAAGCTGGACGATGGCGGCGTTTCGCGCCCAGGCGGTTCAGGCGATCCGCGATCAGGTTGGCGGCGCGAAAGTGATTTGCGGCCTCTCCGGCGGCGTCGATTCCTCCGTCGCGGCGGTGCTGATCCATGAAGCCATCGGCGATCAGTTGACCTGTGTCTTCGTTGACCACGGCCTGCTGCGCAAGGGCGAGGCGGATGAAGTGGTGGACCTGTTCCGCGATCATTACAACATCCCCCTGATCCACAAGGACGCTAGCGAGATGTTTATCGGCGCGCTCGAGGGCGTGTCCGATCCCGAGGTCAAGCGCAAGACCATCGGTGGCTTGTTCATCGACGTATTCGACGGCGAAGCGAGCCGCATCAAAGGCGTCGAGTTCCTCGCCCAAGGAACCCTCTATCCCGATGTGATCGAAAGCGTGTCCTTCATCGGTGGCCCCAGCGTGACGATCAAATCGCACCATAATGTCGGCGGTTTGCCGGAGCGGATGAAACTCAAGCTGGTTGAGCCATTGCGCGAGTTGTTCAAGGACGAGGTCCGCGACCTCGGCCGTGAGCTTGGTTTGCCGGAAAGTCTGGTTGGACGACATCCGTTTCCAGGCCCGGGCCTGGCGATCCGTATCCCTGGTGAGATTACCCGCGACAAACTGGAGATCTTGCGGAACGCCGATGCGGTGTATCTCGACGAGATCCGCAAATCCGGTCTCTATGACGAGATCTGGCAAGCTTTCGCGGTTCTCCTGCCGGTGCGCACGGTCGGTGTGATGGGTGACGCGCGCACTTATGACCACGCCTGCGCGTTGCGGGCGGTGACCTCTACCGACGGCATGACGGCGGATTACTATCCGTTCCCGCATGACTTCCTCGGTCGCGTGGCGACCCGGATCATCAACGAGGTTCGCGGTATCAACCGCGTGACCTACGACATCACCTCGAAGCCGCCGGGCACGATCGAGTGGGAATAATCGCCGAGTTTCGGTGACGGAAACTGGTCTCTTTCACCGTATCCCTGGACTTGATCCAGGGCCCATTCCGCTAGAGGTGACGGTACCCTCTGTTTTTGACCGTCAGTGATTCTTGCGTTCAAGGAATGGACCCTGGATCAAGTCCAGGGATTCGGTGAAGGGGCGTTGGGGACCGTGAGATCGGGCGGGATGGTGTGTCTCGCGCCGAGGTCCACGGACGTTGCACCGCTATTCGGCATCCAAATCCCCGAGAAATCCCATCACCGCTTCATTGAACAAGTCGGGGGCTTCCCAATACGGGGCGTGACCGATGCTCGGCATTGTCACGAGGGCGGGGTTCTTGAGATGGCCCGCGACCAACTCCTGCATCGGCGGCGGTGAGTAGAGATCGGCCTCTCCAGTCATGAGAAGTACGGGCATGTTCAAGGCCTCGATCGCCGCCCAATTCACCTTGGCGCCGGTAGGCTGACTAAAACCGCCTTTTCCGCCGACGGCCTCGTCCGACAGCGTCGCGAAACCCGCGGTTCCCTCGGGGTTGGAGGCGCGATAAGCCGGGCCAAGTTCCAGAAACGCGGTGGACGCGGCGCCCTTTATGCTGGCGACATCAAGGCGTGCATGCATGGCGCGCCAATCGTCTTCGTCGGGGGAGAAAATGGTTCCCGCCAGGATCAGGCTCGTGGTGCGTTCAGGGAACCGGCAGGCAAAGCCAAGCGCCGTGATTCCGCCCGCCGCCGCGCCCAGCAAATGAGCGCGCTCGACATCAAGGCATTGCATTAGCTGGGCGAGGTCGTCGATGGTTGTGCCGGGATTGTCGGTGGGACCGGTTTCAGAGGGTTGATGACCGCGCCTGGAGTAACCGATGACCCGGTACCCGGCCTCGGCCAGGACGTCGCGCTGTTTCTCCCAAACCAGACAGCCTTGTGAGGCGGGGTGGCAAAGGATCAGCGCCGGTCCCGCTCCATCGGTATCCCAGTACCAAAGCCGTGTTCCGGCGACCTCGGCAAACCCCTCTTTCATCGCGGCGGCGCCAACTCAGCCATTCATCAGCACGATATCGAATTCAATCCGCTTGGCGTCCGCCTCCATTCCGTCGAGCGGGTCGAGCAACGGCATGACGATCGTGTCCTGGTTGCGCGAGGATTGCAGCCAGGTGTCCTGATCGTGATGGGGATCGCCCTCGAAATACATTTGCGTCACGAAGCGCTCGCTATGGCCGTAAACCTCGAAGTGAATATGGGCGGGGCGAATTCTTTCGGGCCCGGTCGGATAGGCGCCGGGCTTCACGGTCTTCAACTTGTAGC
>JADHLJ010000011.1 GCA_016780745.1 Alphaproteobacteria bacterium
GTCGTCACATCGGCGAATTCGAAACCAGGAGCTCGATTGGGTGGCGATGTTGCGGGGTTGCGCCGAAAATGATAAGAGCCGCCAAGCGCAACGAGCATCGAAACGAGTGCCGGTGAACATCGAAATAACCGAAATTCCGGACGTCAAGATCATCTCGCCGGCCAAGTTCGGCGACCATCGCGGATTCTTTTCCGAGACCTATAATCGGGCCAAGTTCGAGGAGAACGGACTAAACCTGGACTTCTGTCAGGACAATCACTCGTTCTCGGCGACAGTTGGGACGCTCCGAGGATTGCATTTCCAGATCCCGCCTTTCGCGCAAGACAAGCTGGTACGGGTGACGCGGGGGGCGATCCTTGATGTCGCCGTCGATATCCGTCACGGATCGCATACATTTGGTCGGTGGGTCTCGCGGGTGATTAGCGCCGAAGCCTGGAACCAAATCCTTGTTCCCAAGGGCTTCGCCCATGGGTTCTGCACGATCGAACCGGATACCGAGGTTCAGTATAAGGTGACGGCACCCTTCGCGCCGGACCATGAGCGGGGGATCATCTGGAATGATCCGGCGCTTGCCATCGACTGGCCGCTTGACGGGGCCGAGCCGACGCTCTCCGGCAAGGACACCGAATATCCGACCTTGGCGGACTCGCCGGTCTATTTTACTCACGAACCCGGATAATCCGCCCATGAGCACGCCCAGCAAGGTTCTGGTTACCGGCGGCGCCGGATTTATCGGCTCGGCGGTCACGCGATTGCTGGTCGGCGAGATCGGCTGCGCGGTGGTCAACGTCGACAAGCTGACCTACGCCGCCAATCTCTCCTCGCTGGCACCGATCGACGCCTCGCCGCTTTATGCGTTCGAGCAGGCGGATATCTGTGATCGCGAGGCAATGAACGACGTTTTGCGGCGCCACGCTCCGGACGCGATCATGCATCTGGCGGCGGAAAGCCATGTCGATCGTTCCATCGACGGCCCCGGCGACTTCATCCAGACCAATGTCGTGGGCACTTATACGATGCTTGAGGCCGCGCGCGGCTATTGGAGCGAGCTTCCCGAAGAGCGAAAGGCCCAATTCCGGTTCCATCACATCTCGACGGACGAGGTTTTCGGCTCGCTCGGCCCGGATGGAGCGTTCACCGAGGAAACCCGGTACGATCCACGCTCTCCCTATTCCGCCAGTAAGGCGTCGTCGGATCATCTGGTCCGCGCCTGGCACGAGACCTACGGTCTGCCGGTGGTTCTCAGCAATTGTTCCAACAACTACGGGCCGTATCATTTCCCCGAGAAGCTCATCCCGCTGATGATCATCAAGGGACTGAAGGGCGAGCCGTTGCCGGTCTATGGCAAGGGCGCGAATGTTCGGGACTGGCTCTATGTCGATGATCACGCCCGGGCCCTGTGGGCGATCCTCTCGCGCGGCCAACCCGGCGAAAGCTACAATGTCGGCGGCAACGAGGAGATTGCCAATATCGATGTGGTGCGCCAGGTCTGCGCGCTGCTCGACGAGTTGTCGCCGCGCGAGGATGGCGGCAAGCGCGAGGATCAGATCACCTATGTCCAGGACCGGCCGGGCCATGACTTCCGCTATGCCATCGACGCCTCGAAGATAAGCTGCGAGCTCGATTGGCAACCCCGGGAGAGTTTCGCGACGGGATTGCGGGCGACGGTCGCCTGGTATCTCGAGAACACCGATTGGTGGGAGCCGATCTTGGATGGGCGCTATACCGGTCAGCGTCTCGGCACCAAGACGACCGCGAATGGCTGAGATGCGACCGCGCGTGATCGCAACCGGCGGCGGAGGCCAGGTCGGCACCGAACTTGCCCGCCGGGCAGCCGCGAACAGTGTCGATGTCATGGCTCTTGCCAGAGCTGATCTCGATATCACCGATGCCGCCGCGATCCACTCCTTGCTCGACGCCGAACGCCCGGACGTGGTGATCAACGCCGCCGCCTATACCGCCGTCGACAAGGCCGAGGACGAATCCGAAACCGCCTTCACGGTCAATCGGGACGCGCCGGGTCATTTCGCCGAGGCCTGCGCGGGGCTCGGTATTCCTCTCATTCATATCTCCACCGATTACGTGTTCGACGGCGGCAAGACCGGCGCCTACCTGGAGAGTGATCCAGTCAAGCCGCTTGGCGTTTATGGCGCCTCCAAGGAAGCCGGCGAGCGCGCGGTTCGCGGTGCCCTTGAGCAACACGTCATCATGCGCACCTCTTGGGTCTATGCCGCCCATGGCGGGAATTTCGTGCGCACCATGCTCAGGGTCGGCGCCGACCGTGACCTTCTCAAGGTGGTGGCCGATCAAACCGGTGCGCCGACCTTCGCCGGCGACATCGCGGACGCCGCGCTGTCGATCGCCCGGGCCGTCTCCGCCGCAAGCGACCCTGGGCCGACTTGGGGCACCTACCACTACACCGCCAAGGAGCACACGACCTGGCATGGCTTCGCCGAAGCGATCTTCGATGCCGCCGAGCCGGTTTTTGGCCGAAGGCCGAAAGTCGAGGCGATCCCGACCAGTGAGTATCCAACCCCGGCCAAGCGACCGTCGAACTCGGTTCTCGACTGCGCCAAGATCGATGCCGTTTTCGCGCCACCCAGGCGGTCCTGGCGCGAGGGGCTGGCGGAAGTTACTGATGAACTGCTAAAAGACTCCCAAGACGGAAGCTGAACCGGGAAAGAGCCGATGGCCTGGACCATCCTCCAAAGGCGTGCGCAACCTATCGAAATCGTGTTCGCGGGCGATATGTCAGCGGCCGGTACCCGGGTGGTGGTGATGAGCTTTCGAGCCGGAACTTGCCTTGGGAAATTCGATTTCGGAATAGCGGGGTAGCTGGATTTGCCTCTCCTGCGGTTGCTCATCTTCTATGTCACCGCCGTGGTCCTTGTCGCGAGCGCCGCGCTGTGGGCAATTTTCGAGTACAATCTCCTACCGTTCAACAACGCCCGGGCAGTTGTATCGGAGGCGGTTGCCTCGGAACCGACCTCGAGCACGACGTTGAGGAGCAGTCAGGTCCGACGACGCGACGCTGGAACACCGGCGATCATCGAACATGATTTGACGGGACGACGGTTCAAGAGTTCTCCGCTGCCCCTATCGCTACCGATCGATTGCGAGCCCGGCGTGGATTGTTGGGTTTTCAATTTCGTGGATCTCGACCCAGGGAAGGGCAGGCGCGATTTCGCTTGTGGGCAGATGAGCTACGACACCCACAAGGGCACGGATTTCGCGCTATCACATTTCGGTCGGATCAACGACTTGGTTCCTGTCCGCGCCGCCGCGTCCGGTCGCGTTTTAGGCTCTCGCGACGGCATGAAGGATATCAGCGTACGGGTTATCGGGCGGGCCGCGATAAAGGGTAAGGAATGCGGAAATGGTGTGCGGATCGACCATGGCGGCGGCTGGCACACACAATACTGTCATATGAAGCGTGGCACCGTGTTGGTTGGGTCTGGCGATCTGGTTCGCGCCGGTGACCGCATTGGGGCCGTCGGCTTGTCTGGTCTCACCGAGTTTCCGCACCTCCACCTGACCGTGGAGAAGGACGGCGAGGTTATCGATCCGTTTATCGGGTTGTCCGGTGGCGAGGAATGCGATGTGGGCGCGGCGCCACTATGGCGCGGCGAGGTGCTCGACAAGCTGCGTTACCTTTCGGGGATACCCTACAATATTGGCTTCGCGGGCCACGTGCCGAAGGTGGAAGAGGTTCGCGCCGGTAAGCTCGATGGCACATCCCTCTCGGCTTCGTCGAAGGCCCTGGTCTTTTGGGCGGAGATCGCGGGACTAAGACCCAAGGACGTGGTCGCGACGCGCTTCTATGGTCCAGATGGTGGCTTGCTGGCCGAAAAAGAGCAGACCATCGACAAGCACAAGATCCGGATTTGGACGGCGGTGGGCAAGAAATCCTCCACCAGTTGGCCGACCGGTGTCTATCGCGGCGAGGTTACCGTCCAGCGCAAGACACCTAGCGGATTAAAGCAGTCCCGTCGAGAGGCGAGGCTCGACGTCTATTGAACGACGGCGGATGGCGCGCTTCGCCTGGCCGGCGCTTTCCGGATCTCCCTCTAGTCCGTCTGGGTCAGGATCTCGCGTTGGGTCTTGCCCTTGTATTCGGTGCGGAACAAGCCTCGGTGTTGCAACTCCGGGACCACCTGGTCGACGAATTCCTCGATCGCGCCGGGCGAATGGCTGGCCGAGAGCATGAAGCCATCGCCGCCGACCTCGGTGAAATACGCCTCCATCTGATCGGCGATGGATGTCGCCGTGCCGACAAACTGAGGCAGGCTGACGCTTTGGCCGTGACGCGCGGCGACCTCGGCCACGGTCATCGGGGTGCCGTCGGGTTTGCGGAACCGCGTGCGCATCCGATAAAGCTCGGGCTCCTCGCGCTCGGCCATGATCGCGTCTTGTGGGAGCTTGGAGAGATCGAAATCCAGATGGGCCGATAGGATCGCCATGCCGCCTTCCAGCGGCACCAGCGCGTTATGCTGCTCTTGCAATTCCTGGGCATGGGCTTCGGACTCGCCGATAAAGGGCTGCATGCCATAGAGGATCTTGCATGTCTCGGGGTCGCGGCCGATATCCGACATCTGACCCTTGATCGACTGAAAATAGGCGGCCGCGTCGACCGCGCGCGGCTGGATCGCGAAGATCGCGTCGGCGTATTTCACCGCGAAGTCCTGGCCCTTGGGCGAGGTGCCGGCCTGCAGGATGGCGGGGCCGTTCTGCGGTGAGCGGGTGACGTTGAGGGGCCCGCGTGATTTGAAGAACCGGCCCTCATGCTCGATCCGCCGAACCTTGTCGGGATCGGCGAAGATCGCGTTCTCCCGGTCCATCACCACCGCGTCCTCGTCCCAGGAATGCCAGAGCTTCTGGCACACTTCCATGAATTCGTGGGCGCGGTCATAGCGGGTGTCGGTAGCCTGGCGTTCCTCGCCGTAATTGGCCGCCTGGTTGCTATTGATCGAGGTAACCACGTTCCATCCGGCCCGCCCGTCGGTCAGATGATCCAAGGTCGCCCAAAGCCGCGCGGCATAGAACGGGTGGCTGTGGCTAACCGAGAAAGTCGAGGCGACACCGATCCGTTCGGTCGCCGCCGCCATGTAGGACAGAAGCGGGATCGGGTCGTGCTCCGGCGCCTGGGTGGCGTTCCGAAGCGCCGCGCCCAGATCGCCGCCATAGGTATCGGCGATGTAGTTCAGATCCGCGAAAAAGACCGTATCGAACAGCCCGCGCTCGCAAACCCGGGCGATATGCTGATACAGGCCCGGGCGGCTCCAGTCATAGCCGGCGGCGGCGGTTTTGGGGTGCCGCCACATGGCGAGACTGTGATAGGTCGGCCCATGCACCAGGAATTGGGCCAGATGCATCATGCGCCGGGCCGATGAGGGTTTTGCTTTTGACGGGGCCATGACTCTACTTCCGATACGCGCGTCTTATTGTTGAAGATTTAGAACGAAGGTTTCATCCGAAGCCACTTCATCCGATCGCCGCTTTTCACCGTGATATCGACGACGTCGCCATCCCTCAGGATTTTGAGCGGCACGTCAACGCCAACCTCGCCAAGCGCCCAGATCAGCTTGAAAAACTCGTCCATTTCTCGGACCGGTGTTTCTCCGACACCCAGCACCGCGTCTCCCTTTCGGATGCCGGCACTCTCGGCGGGGCCGTCGGTCGCGACCCGGTTGACCATGAGCAGGCCGTTCGCCTCGATTGGATAGATCCCGACCCAGGGACGAGTCGCCCCGGTCGAATACCCGAAGGTCAGCAGGTCGGCGAGGATTGGCTTCAAGAGATTAATCGGCACAAAAAGATTACCTGGAGGCCCCCCCTCGCCATCGGTGATGTCCCGGATGATCAACGAGCCGACGCCGAGCAAGCTTCCGTCCTGACCGAAGAGCGCCGCGCCTTGAAATGAGCGCAACGGCGGGGTTGTGAAGATTGCGCTGTCCAGGAAGTACTCCCAGGAGCCGGCAAAGGGGCGCCGGCTGACCACGAGGGCCATGGTCGCGTTGACATCGCCGCCGCTGGCCGCCGCGACCACGTAATCCGCTTCCGACAGTGTCGAGGAATCGCCAAGCTTGGCGGGCTTCAACCCCAGGGACTGGGTAGCGCGAATGAGCCCGAAACCGGTGGCGTGATCATAGGCGATGATGTTCGCCGGAACCGGCTTGCCCTTGGCGTCGATCACCTGGACATCGGCGGCTTCGAGAACGAGATAGCCGATGGTCAGAACCAGCCCGTCATCGCCGATCAGGATACCGTTGCCGGTGCGTTGCGTGCCGAGCACTCGGGCGGTTCGCGCGTTGGCGGGGACCGCGCTGGTGATGGTGACCACGGATTGTAGGGGCTCCGTCTGGGCTTGGGAAATGGAGGCGGGTTGAAGCGCCGTCGCCAACAGCGCGAGCCCGATGGCGGCCAGAAGGCGCGGTGCCGCGAAAGCGATCCAGGCTCGTCGAGCGATTGGACGTCTCATGATCTTCTCCCGATCGAGGGTCCCACCGCCCAAGGGTAAGCCGCCGGGGGAGGCAAGCCAAGCATCGTCGCGAAGGAAGGCGCCGTGATAAACGCACGATTTCGCGATTTGTGCTAATATCCAGGGATTCGGACGCATTGCTTAAGGTCGTTGCCATGTCCCAGGACTATGTGAGGCTCAAGGCACGCGAGGCGCTAAGCGCCACGGGTGGCAACCGCCGGGAGGCTGGTCAGTTGCTGCGGGTGTGGTCGGAAACCGATCCGGATTTGAAGAAGGCGCTGGTGGCGCCGTTTCTCGGCAATCTTTGCGCTCTGGCGGTTCAGCGGGCGGCATCGACCGGCGCGGCGCGTCAGCCCCGTGCCGCCACCGCCCAGGACGACTCCAAGGCACTACTATCGACCATCGGATCCAACCTGGCGCAAACCATGTCGACGACCCGACAGAACCAGGCGCCGCCGCCTCGCAGTAGTGCGAGACATCGCCAAGCGGTCGCGACCCTGGCCGCGGCCTACAAGAAGAAAGACTGAAATTCGGTCCTTGCGCGCCTTGAGTTGGGGAAATTGGCCCTCACTCGGGAACAGCGGCGACCATGTTCTCGTATAGCTTCGCCAAATAGGCGGGGTCCGCGCCGATGTTCTGACTGGTGGTCGTCCGAATCGCCGCGGTCCCCGCCACGCCGGCCGCGACCATCTCGCCGGTCGGCTCGTCCGGCGCGATGACACATCCGTTCTTCTGCAAGCTCGCCAGCATATCCTGGGAGTGCTTGCGAAATCGTTGGAACGATGAATCGTACATCGAAGAATCCCGCCGCGCCTTGGGATTGGAGGCGCGCGCCAGGGCCATTGAGATAATGTCGAGGATCAGATTCGGATTGTGGCTTTCGACCCACTCGTTCAACATCGCGTTGAAAACCTGGGTGATGTAGTTCGCCGCGCCGCGTTGGCCCATGAGGCCGGAACCGAGCGAGCTGTCGGCGGCGTTTACCATTTTATCTGTCGGCGTCTTTGGAACAATCTTGAAACCCGCGAGTTCCAGGGACTGAACGACATCCTTGCCGTCCGCGATATAGCGTTCCCATTCATTCTCGATCAGGAAGGATCCGAGAATATCGACCTGATCATTCTGGACACGGTTCAAGAACCGCGCGAATTCCTTCGCGAGATGCTCAATGACCGAGAATTCCTGCGGCGGAGGCTGCCGACTTCGCATTCGGCGAATCCTTTCCTTCGCGAGTTTAAAAGCAGCCGGGCGACCGTCTCTTCGAACCGATTGCCGAGGCTAACTCGCTAACGTAAAATTTGTCGCGTCGTTCTGTACGCAGCATCTGGGATCGCGGATTAATCGCAATTTCGCCCGACCACTCCCTAACTAAACATGATCAACGATTCGGAACAAGCATTCATCTCGTCCGCTAAGGCTTGAATCTAGTACAATTTTCGTCGAATTGATCGAATTAGGAGCCGTAGGCCGGGGCGGGAATCACCCGTCTCGATTCAACAGGAACCTTGGCGGCGGCGACAGGCGTGTCTCGGATTGGGTTCGGCTACGCGCCGTCGGCTCCAAATCGCGCCAATCGCGACCGGTGGAACCGAGCCGCAGGCGAACCACGTCGCGAGCCCGGTCATTCGCGGCGAAACCGATCATGTTGCGCTGCCAACCCGGCAGATCGTTGAACACCGACCCGGCGCGATCAAGGTCGATGGCCTTGCCGGATGTATAGGCTCGGCGCACCTCGCGCGCGACAACATCGGATGGCCCGAGTTGTTCGTTCACGGTGTCGGACAGGATGCCTAGCGCCCTACGATCGGTCGGATCTATTTCCGCCATTACCTTGCCTCCGGCGTATCGAAGGTCATCTTAACGTGTCCGCCCGCGCCTGTCATCGGGCTCGGCTTGGAAAACCCAGTCGACGCGGTTCTCGAGTTTCGAGGCCGGGAATCCCGCTAGCGATATTTCCGAACAGCGACCGAAAGGGAGTCGACGACTTGTTGCTCGAGCGTCGCGCCGCCGCCGGTGATCTTTTGGGCGAGCACCACGAAGATCGCGTCCACCGCAAGCCGGAAGACCTGCATCTGAACCCTGGTCAGTTCGGATTTTTCGCGCAGGAACACATCCATCAGATGGCCAATCTCGCTGATGAGCTGATAGCCGATGGTGCCGCCGGCGCCTTTGATCTCGAGGCTTTCGGCGTGCGCCTCGGCGATAAACCGCGTCATCGACATGCCGTTCTGCTCTACCATGTCGCAAGCCTTGCGAATCGCGGTCAGGCGTTTAGTGATATCGACGACGAACTTATCGCGGGAGCGGTGAACGACTTGCTCGAGCTTGGCGACAAATTCTGGCGGTAGGGTGAGGTCGATCCCCTTGGTCTGATTGACCGCTTTGCGCTTGAGGTCGTTACGCGGGGGAAGTATCTGAGCTTTTCTTGCCACCGGGGACTACGCGCGCCTAGGAACCGGAACGACGGTCCGGGCCCTCATAGGGAGCCTGACGGCGTCTCCGGTCCGGGCCGAAATAGTCCTCGCTGTTCACATAGGATCGCGGTCGGGCGATCACCGAGACCAGCCGGCGATAAAGTCCCTCCACATTGAAGGGCTTGGTCAGAAACTCGGACACTCCGGCGTCCCGGGCACCGGCGACGATCGCCGGCTCGGAATTCGCCGTCAGCATGATGATTGGAATCTGGCGGTCCGGTGAATCGATCCCGTTCCGCATCCGGTCGACGAACTCGATCCCATTTTCCGGTTCCGTCAGATACTCGGTGATGATGACGTCGATCTCCTCGGAGCGCAGGAATTGCAGGGCGCGGTCGGTGGTTCGCGCGATCCGGATGATCTGCGTTCCCAACATGACCAGAATGTCCCGCACCAACTCGGCCGAAAGCGGATTTTTATCCACGACGAGAAAGTTCACCGTGCTGAAATCGATCTTCTCGGCCATGAATGCGCTCCGCAAGACACCCGGGCCATCTGTCGGGCGCGTGAAACACCCGTCCCACCCCAAGGCAGGGCCCAGCTTAAAGGATAGATTGCCTTGTATTCGTTGTAAATTATTCAGGTTTTTTGGGGCGGCGCGGCTAAGCGATCGCCTTTAAGGTAGCCCCTCCGGCGCGAGCCGCCGGTCGGGTTTATCCAGGAGATGCGTCATGTCGGTCGGCAAACCACGCCTGCATATCAAAAACAATCGCGCCGGCGAGGACGTGTTTCGGATCACCCCGGATCGTCTCGCCGAGGCCCGGCGGCGGCATCCCGGGATCTCGCCGCATGTCGAGGCTTTCATCGATTGGGACCTGGATAATTTCGAGACTTCGATCGCGACGGCGCACGCGCTTGTCACCTGGGAATTACCGACCGCGGGTCTGGCCCGCCGGGCCCCCAATCTGCGCTGGATTCACATCATCGGCGCCGGGGTGGAGCATCTGCGACCGCTCGATTGGTTGCCGCGCGGCGTGACCCTGACAAACAACCGCGGCGTTCACGCGGCCAAGACAGCGGAATCCGCCGCGATGGCGGTTCTGATGCTGCACAACAATCTGCCGAAATATGTGACCGACCAGCGAGTTCGACGTTGGGACCCTGTCTTCGCCACGCCAATCACCGGCAAGACGGTGGCGATCATCGGTGTCGGCGAGATGGGCGTCGCCGCCGCGCGCCGTTTCAAGGATCTCGGCCTGCGGGTGCTCGGGGTGCGGCGGGGTGGTCGCGGGCGTCGTTGGGTCGATCAAATGGCCGGCCCGGACCAGCTCCACGCGGTACTCGCCGAGGCTGATTTCGTGCATGTCACCCTGCCGCTCACCGGCGAGACCGAGGGGATGATCGATGCCGCGGCGCTTGATGCCATGAAGCCGGGCGCCGGGTTGATCAACTTCGGGCGCGGGCCGGTCATCGACCACGCGGCGCTGGCGGAGCGCTTGGCCAGCGGGCATCTATCCGGCGCGATATTGGATGTGCACGATCCCGAGCCGCTGCCGCCAGGCTCGCCGCTATGGGATGTCCCGAACCTGATCCTCACCCCGCATGTCTCCTCGGATGACGACCAGTCCTATATTCCGCTAACCCTGGATCTGGTGTTCGACAATCTCGCGAGATTGCGGGCCGGTCGACCGCTCAGAAACAGGGTCCGTCCGAAACTGGGATATTGATCGCCGACCCGTCGGATCAGGCCTTTAGAGATAAGTCCCGGCGAGGGTATAGAGCTCTCCGCCCATGCCGAGCTTGAAACGGGAAACGCCGGGCATCGACAGGCCATCGACGCCGCCGAGATCGAACCACTTCACGCCCCGGCTCTTCAATTTCTTCACCGCATGCCAGAGCAACAGGTTGTTGGCATGTCGCCGCCGGCCCTCGGGACCGGTCCAGGCGATGTAATAGGTGGCGCTCTGGCCGTGTCGGAATACAAGGATTGCCGCGACCGGCTCGCTTCCCGAGAACGCGGTGAAGGCCAGGGTCGATTGCTTGTTTCTTTGGGCAAGGGAGATCGCCAGCACGAAGGGCGATGCCGGCGCGCGCAAACGCTTGCGGCGGCGATGACCTTCATGCCGGGTCAAAAGCCATTCCAACGAGGCCCCGGCATGGCCCATGCGCACCCGCAGGTTGGCACCCTCGGAGCGCACGAGCTGATTGCGCCAATTCTGTTGTAACCCGGCCCGCAGGCTCACCTCGTCTTGGGTCAAGTCCAGCCAGACCGAACTGTATCCGGTGATCAGCCGGCGTAGTCCCATGCTCCGAAGCAGGCCGTGCGCCTCGGGCGTCTCCTCCAGTTCCGGGGTCCACAGCAACAGGTCCAGCCTCGAGAAGGAATATCGTTCCCGGATCAACCAGAGTGCCGTGATCCGCTCGCTCTCGCTGGCGCCTTCCAGGAAGAGCGGGCCTCGGACGATCTTCACCACCCGAACCACGCCGCCGACCCGCCATTCCAGAATCTGGGCGATCGCGATGGGATTGGCGCCGCGATACACCACGCCGTGCACCGGGAGATAAGGTGTTACGCCGACAAAGGCCTCACCATAGGCCCAGGTTTGCTCGATCACAGAGCGAGGCATCGCCTCAACCCAGGCATCCCACTGCCGGGCCGTGGCGCCATTCCAATAGACCCGCAGCCCATCACGCTCGCCGCCAAACGTGCCGGGACGGTCCTTTGAAGAAGCCGAGGTTTTCGCGTCGCGCGCCATGTGTTTGTCCCGGGGGCAGCCCTGGCTTGATGATTGGCGTGATTCCGTCTCTAATTCAAATGTTTAAGACCGGCGGATGAGATATACCGGTCTGGTCGACCATCAGCACGAGGGTTTCAACGCCGGCCATGTTGCGTCAGTTCCGCAAGTTCCCCCGTATCCACGGCCAAATCGTTCCCGGCCGGCGCTTCACCGCCAACGCGGCCTATTACTTCGCGGTATTCATCGCCGCGCCGCTCCTGGGGATTGCGTTGGTGCTGGACTTCATCGGTTGGTTGATCACGGTCAAGCTGTTTGGCGCGTCGTGCTATGGCGTGATGTGCCTGCTCGGCTAGGGCATCCTTGTCGGCCGTCTTCCTCGCCATTTCCGTCGCCCTGGCGAACGGCAGGGCCCTCTGACCGCTCGGTCCTCCGCCAGATCGCTAGGTGACAATTCGTCAAACTCACCGCCGAACTTGCGCGCGGCAACGGAGGCCCTGCCTTGCGCCAGGGCGACGGTATGAAGGATCCATCACGCGGCGGCCTGGCCCTCCGCGTTGTCCTCGAGGATCAAATCCGAGGCCTTCTCGCCGATCATGATGCAGGCGGCGTTGGTATTGCCCGAGACCACGGTCGGCATGATCGAGGCGTCGGCGACTCGAAGCCCCTCGATCCCATGCACGCGAAGCCGCGCGTCGACCACCGCCAGCGGGTCGCTCCCCATCCGGCAGGTACTGGTTGGGTGCCAGTTCGATTGCGCCAGATCGCGCGCGGCGTCGAGAAATTCCTCGTCGGTCTCGACATGCTTGCCGGGGGTCAGCTCCAGGCCGCGCAACGCGTCCATCGCCGGGGCCTCGACCAGGCGGCGGGTGATCTTCATGCCCTCGATCAGCGCGCGGCGGTCGGTTTCCGTCTCCAGGAGATTGTGAAAGATCCCAGGTGCCTCGCGTGGATCGCTGGATTTGGCATGCACCCAGCCCCGGCTTTCGGGTCGCAAGAGCACCGCGCCGATGGTCAGACCAGGCTCCTTCATCAGCTGACGCGCTTCGAGACTTTCATAGGTCCCGGGGAAGACCTGAAGCTGGATATCCGGCGTCGCCAGTTCCTCGCGGGTGCGCACGAAACCACCGATCGGCAGGGTCGGCATGCTGAGCACACCATTGCGGTTGAACATGTATTTCAGCGCCGAGCGCACCGCCCGCCAGCCATGGACCTGCTCGTTGAAGGTGATGTTGGCGTTAATCCGCCAGCGCAGGCGCACGACCTGATGGTCCTGAAGGTCATGACCGACACCGTTCAGCTCATGATTGACCGCAATCCCGAGATCACGCAGCCGGTCGGGTTGACCGACGCCGGAAAGCTCCAGCAGCTGCGGCGAGTTGAAGGCGCCGCCGCACAGGACGATCTCGCGCCCCGCCGTGGCCTGGTGCTCCACACCACCGATGTCATAGACCACGCCGGTCGCGCGCTTGCCCTCGAAGGTAACCCGCTTGACCAACGCCCCGGTCTCGATCCGCAGATTCTGGCGGGACCGGGCGGGATCGAGAAACGCGACGGCGGTACTGCATCGCCGTCCATTACGGATCGTCGCCTGATGATAGCCGATGCCTTCCTGAACGATGCCGTTGATGTCGTCATTGCGGGGAATGCCGATCTGGCCGCCGGCCTCGATCAGCGCGTCGCTGATGGCGTTGGTCTCGGTCAGGTCCGAGACCGATAGCGGGCCGCCGGTCCCGTGCACTTCGTTCTCGCCGCGCGAGTTGTCCTCGGAGCGCTTGAAATAGGGCAGCACGTCGTCATAGGACCAACCGCGATTGCCGAGTTGCGCCCAGTGGTTGTAGTCCTCGACCTGGCCGCGCACATAGACCATGCCGTTGATCGAGCTTGACCCGCCGAGCACCCGACCCCGGGGCAGGAAATAGGACTGGTCGCGGCAAAACGGCTCGGGCTCCGCCTGATAGCACCAGTTCACGCCGGGATTGTTGATGTTCTTGCCGAAACCGAGGGGGATGTGGATCCAGAAATTCCGATCCTTGGGCCCGGCCTCCAGCAGCAGCACCTTTGTGGCCGGGTTGGCGGAAAGACGGTTGGCGAGCACGCAGCCCGCCGAGCCGGCGCCGACGATGATGTAGTCGTATTCCATGATTTCCCCGCCGAGATAGCCATGATCAAAAAATGCGACCGCAATGGTGCTCCATGACGCGCTATTGCGCGATCACGGGGATGATACCGAAGCAATGGGCTGGAATCGACGGGCCGCGAGGGCGCCCCGCTTGGCCATGGCGGGCCACGATGTTACACCGATCTCTCACACCGAAGCCGGAGATGCATCCATGGCCGCCGATGCCAGCCTTATCAGAAAGACCGCCACCGAGGTTCACGGCCTCCTCCAGAGCGAGGAAGTCAGCCCACTGGATCTGCTCGACAGCCTGGAGGCACGGATCGCCGAGGTGGATGGCGCGGTCAACGCCCTGCCAACCCTGTGTTTCGAGCGGGCGCGGGACAACGCCAAGGTTATCATGGAGAAACCCGTCGCCGAGCGCGGCGCGCTGGCCGGGATGCCGGTGGCGATCAAGGATCTGTCCCCGGTCGCCGGGGTACGCACCACTTGGGGCTCGCCGATCTATTCCGACTTCGTGCCGGAACGCTCCGACTGCATGGTCGAGATCCTCGAAGACAATGACGCGGTGGTCTACGCCAAGGCCAACACCCCGGAATTCGGCGCCGGCGCCAATACCTTCAACGAAGTGTTCGGCGCGACGGTGAACCCCTGGGACACCTCGAAAAGCTGCGCCGGATCGTCCGGTGGCTCGGCGGTGGCGCTAGCCACGGGTCAGGCCTGGCTGGCATCGGGCTCGGATCTCGGCGGCTCGCTGCGCAATCCCGCGAGCTTTTGTTCCATCGTCGGCTTTCGGCCAAGTCCGGGTCGGGTCGCGGCGGGGCCAAGCGGGCCCGGCTGTTTCCCGCCCGACCTGCTCAGCATTCCGGGTCAGCCCTTCGGTGTCTCCGGGCCGATGGCGCGCAACGTGCCGGACGTGGCGTTGATGCTGGATTCCATGGTCGGCCACCACCGCGCCGATTCGATTTCCCTGCCCCAGGCACGGGAGAGTTATGTCGACGCGGTCGCGGCTCGCAAGCTGCCGCGCAAGGTCGCGTTCTCGCGTGATTTTGGGGTCACCCCGGTGCATCCGGAAGTCGCCGAGATCTGCGAGGCGGCGGCCAAAAGGTTCGAGGAGCTGGGCTGCATCGTCGAGGAAGCGCATCCCGACTTCACCGATATCCAGGACATCTTCCAGACCTGGCGGGCCATGTCCTTCTATGTCAGCAAGAAACAGTTGCTGGACAACCAGCGCGACAAGCTCAAGCCCGAGGTGATTTGGAATATTGAGCGCGCGGCGGAGCTGACCGTGGATGATTTCGCGCGGGTGGAACTGGCGCGCGGCCGCTATCTCGCCCGGGCCGCGGCGTTTTTCGATGACTATGATCTGCTGTTGAGCCCGGCGACCATCGTACCGCCCTATCCGGTGGAGCAACGCTTTGTCGCCGAGCTGGGTGATCACAAATTCGACAATTACGTCGAATGGCTTAGCATCGCCTATGCCATCACGCTTACCGGCTATCCGGCGGTCAGCGTTCCGGCGGGCTTCACCCACGACGCGCTACCGGTTGGTCTGCAGCTTGTGGGCGGTCCGCGCGGCGAGGCGGATCTGTTATCGGCGGCCAATCTCTACGAGGAGTTGACCGGTTTCGCGGATCTGGTGCCATTGGACCCGCGCGCGCCGAAAGCCTGACACCTAATCGATTTCACGAGTATCAGCGAGGAGGCGGCAATGGCGAGCAAACTGGACCCGGCGGCGCGGCGGGATGCGCTGGCCACCCTCGACGGCTGGAGTAGTGTCGAGGGGCGTGACGCGATTTGTCGAAGCTTTCAGTTCAAGGATTTTAATCAGGCCTTCGGGTTCATGACCCGGGCCGCCCTCATGGCCGAGAAAATGGATCATCATCCCGAATGGTTCAATGTCTACAACAAGGTCGAGGTGACCTTGGCGACCCATGACGCCGGTGGGGTGACGGAGTTGGATATTCGCCTCGCTGCCTTCATGGACCAGATCGCGGATGGTTGAAGGCGCCGGCTATTTAAGCTCGCTCAACTGAATGCGCAGGGCCATGCGCCCCTGAAAGACCTCCAAGGCCTTGGCGTGCTCGCGCGGCAGCGGGATCTTGCGGTCCAGGCACAGCCCGACCAGGGAGCCGACGACTTCCTCCGACGTGTAGGGAACTTCCACCTGATCGCCGGAATCCGGTTCCACGGTCAGCACCGCGCTCGGCTTGTCGCCCTCGATCACCTCGGCGCCCTTGACCGAGCCCATGGGGATTCTCTTCTGCGCCCGGATCGCGAAGGCGACCAGCGCCTTCTCCAGCTCTCGTGGCGTGAATACAAGAAACCGAAACTCAGAGGGCATCACGTCTCCAGGGTCACCAGGCAAACGGCGGTTGTCCGAGCGGTGACACTCGGTTGGTGATGCCATCCGTCCGGGCCCGGGTCAACATAAACCGAGCGGAAGCGCTAATCTCCACCGTCGTCCTCGCGCAAGCGGGGACCTCCCAATAACGTTAGAGAAAGTCACCATTTCAGCGGATAAGAGGTTTCCGCATGCGCGAGGACGACTGGGTAATGGGACGGTTCCCAGCGTAAGTGGAGGCCGCGAACCCCGACCTCTCAATCAAGCAGCGCCCTCAAGCCCCCGACATAGTCGGCATCCAGTCCGTGCTCCATGGCGCCCTCGATCATCCAGCCGACATAGCGTGGCGATGGCGCGAAGGGGCCGCGCGGGCGGGCCACGCGATACAGTTCGGCGCGATACCAGGCCCCATCGGCACCTAACACAAAATGGGTCTCGCGGCGATACAGGCCCTTGTCGACATCCTCCAGCAGATCAAGCGCCTCGATCTCAACGCGGGGGACATGGAACATCATCCCCGGCACCATATCCCCGGGCGCGGGCATGATCGTGCTGAGCCCGCCCCGCAGGTCATTGGAGTAGCGGCGGAACTCGATGCGATGATTGGCGAGCTCGGCCCGCAAGAACGGCTCGGCTCCTGGACAGGTCTCGCGCAGATAGGCCGTCGACATGTTGGAGCCATAGGAGAAGCACAGCAGGGTGTCGGTTCCGTCGGTCATCGCGCCGCGTCCCTTTCCATGGATGTTCGCAGGATCAAAAGCATGCCGAGCAGGGCCGCGCAAACCAGGCTCAACATGACGAGCGCCGCCGTGAAGCCACCGGTCGCGTCATGCAGCATGCCGATCACCAGAGGGCCGGACACACCGCCGATCTCGGCGGCGGTGAAGAACAGGCCGCCGGCGGTTCCCGCCCGCTTGGCGCCGACGCCGGGTACCTCGACAAGCATCAACAGCGCCACGGTCATCATCGCGCCGCGGGCCAGACCCTGAAGGATCAGACCGATGCCCAGAACCGGCCCCGGATCCAGATGCAGCAGCGCCGTGGTGATCGCCGCGCCGAGGATCAGCAGGGCGAAGACCTTCAAGCGCCGCTCCGGCGTCGCGAGGCGCGGAATGGTCAGGGCCGCGAGAACGCTGACACCAGTGGGGATTGCCGCCCAGAAGCCGGCTGTGGCGATATCCAGATCCTTGGAGCGCAACAATTCCGGTAGCCAGTTATTGAGGCCGTGATTGAAGAAGAAAATCCCGATGCTCATGATCAGCACGATGCGCACCGTCGGGATCGACGCCAAGCGTCCGAAGGTTTCCAGAACGTTGCCGCGAGGCTCTTCCGCCAGCCGGGCCTCCAAGGCTCGCGCCGACGGGTGCAGGGTGATCAGCAGCCAGATCAATCCGGAAAAAATCGTGAACCCGGCATAGGCGGTCACCACCAACCGCCAGTCATGATCCAGCGCCGGCATCATAACGCTGTTGGTGAGCGCCATCGACGCCACGCCGCCCATGCCTGGTCCGGTGATGTAAATCCCCATGGCCAGGCCGCGATCCCGGCCCTCGAACAGCAGCGCGATGAGCTTGGGGGCGCCGATCGAGATCATCGGGCCGCCGAGCCCGAAGACCGCGACCGCCAGGATCAGGGTGATTTCGCCCTCGGCGAACCCGCGCAGGCCACCGGAGAGCGCCATGATCAACGCCGCCAGGAACAACCCCTTGGCCGGCCCGATCCGATCCAGCAACATGCCGCACGGCAGCGAAGCGCCGATATAGACGAAGGGCCACGCCCCCAAAACCATGCCCATGGCGCCATAGCTCATGCCGAGATCGCGGCTGATCTCGGGCACCAGGGGCGCGATCGAGGCGACGGTCACGCCGAAACTGCAATAGATCAGCCACACCCCGGCCAGCATCACCCAGCGATAGGCGTTGCGGGAGGCGTCGACTGGGTCGGGGGCTTGGGATTCGGCGTGGGACTGGGTCAAGGCGGATGTTTCGGCGGTAGGGATCACCGCAGTGATGCACCGCTTTGGCCTTGCGGGCAAGGTCTCTCCTGAATTCCCGGAAACCAAGACTCCTGGCGCCGCTGTCCGGCCAAATCCCGACCATCGTCCTCGCGTAGGCGGGGACCTGTTTTCTTGTTGGAGAAGATGACGATCTCGACAGTTTTTTTAGGTCCCCGCCTTCGCGAGGACGACGGCTACAAAGGGCTGTTTCTAGATCAGTGATTTAAAATCCACATACACCAAAAACCTCCCGCCACCTCTCCGTATCCCTGGCGAAAGCCAGGGCCCATGCCGCGATGCAACCGATGCGGCCATTGCCGGAGCGATCCGGGTCGGTCACGGCAATCTTCGAGTAGCGCTCGTCGTATCGCCGCCGGCGGAAGCGGCCCTGGCTTTCGCCAAGGATACGGAGACGGTTGCGGGAGCGACTTTCCGTATGCCGATGAGCAAGCCCACTCAAACGCTTTCCACTTTGCAATCGCCACTGGATCGCTAGACTGCGGCCCAGAGTCAATTCAGCCGGTCCCGTGAAGGAGATCCCCATGCAGTATCTGCACACGATGGTTCGAATCAGTGACGTAGACGAGTCGCTGAAATTTTATTGCGGTCTGCTCGGCATGGTCGAGGTCAGGCGCACCGAGAGTGAAGCCGGGCGTTTCACCAATATCTTCCTGGCCGCGGCCGACGACGCCGGCGGCGCCGAGTCGAAGAGTTGGTCGCCGACCCTGGAGCTGACTTATAACTGGGATCCCGAGGAATATACCGGGGGCCGCAACTTCGGGCATCTGGCCTATCAGGTCGACAATATCTATGAACTTTGCCAGTCTTTGATGGATGCCGGCGTAACCATCAACCGTCCGCCGAAGGAAGGTCGCATGGCTTTCATCCGCTCGCCCGACGGGGTGTCCATCGAGCTGCTGCAAAAGGGCGGCGCGCTTGAGGTGGCCGAGCCTTGGGCCAGCATGGGTAATACCGGCGTCTGGTAAGCCACCGCGCTAATCGTCATCCCGCCGCATGGCGGGACCCATTCCTCCCAATGATCAACGAAAGCGGTGTTGCCGAGTCTGAAACATCATGGCGCGGCAAGATTGGCGGAATGGGTCCCGGCCTTTGCCGGGATGACAACGTTTTGATTTCTCCATCACCGAAAGAGAGCTCCTCATGACCGATGCGAAGATCTATCCGGAAATCGCTGCCGCCCACGACTCGCTGACCGCGATCCGCCGGGATATTCACGCGCATCCGGAGCTTGGCTTCGAGGAACAGCGGACCTCCGCGATCGTCGCCGAAAAGCTCAAGGAATGGGGGCTAGAGGTGACCACCGGGATCGGCAAGACCGGGGTAGTGGGCACGCTTCGGGTCGGCAACGATACTCGCAGCATCGGCCTGCGCGCCGATATGGACGCGCTGCCGATCCCCGAGGCCAACACCTTTGGTCATACATCGAACAATCCCGGCGTGATGCATGCGTGCGGCCATGACGGGCACACGACAATGCTGCTCGGCGCGGCGCAGTATCTCTCGCAAACCCGCAACTTCGAGGGCTGTGTGCATTTCATCTTCCAACCCGCCGAGGAAGGCATCGGCGGGGCCAAGGCCATGGTCGAGGACGGCCTGTTCGATCAGTTCCCCTGTGACGCGGTCTACGGCATGCATAACCGGCCGGGCGCGCCGAAGGGCTTGATCGGGATGCGTCCGGGCGCGGCGATGGCCGGCGGCGCGCTATTCGACATCACCGTGCACGGCAAGGGCGCCCATGGCGCGCGGCCCGAGAGCGGCATCGATCCGACGATCATCGCCGCCCATATCGCCACCGCGTCCCAGACCATCGTGTCCCGCAATGTCGACCCCCAGCAGATGGCGGTCCTCTCGATCACCCAGATCAATGCCGGCGACGCCTATAACGTGATCCCGCACACCGCCTATATGCACGGCACCGCGCGGACCTTCTCGAACGAGGTTATGGCCCAGCTTGAACAGGGTCTGACCAGCATCGCAAAGGGCGTGGCCCAGGGCATGGGGGCCGAGGCCGAGGTGGATTTCCGGGTCGTCTTCCCGCCGCTTATCAATAATGACGACGAGATCAAATTCGCCGGCGACGTGGCCGCCGATCTGGTCGGCGAGGAAAACGTCAATCGGATGAACAACCGGATCAACGCCTCCGAGGATTTCTCGTATATGTCCAACGTGGTTCCCGGCGCCTATGTCACCATAGGCCAGGGTACCGGCGAGGAAGGCTGGGCTTGCGAGGTGCACAACCCGCATTATGATTTCAACGACGAGATCATCCCGATCGGCTCCAGCTATTTCGCCAAGCTGGTCGAAACCCGGCTGGCCAAGGAAAGCTGAGGGACAAGCTTCAAGGTTGGCGTGACCAAGAGGGCTCCAGGATGCGGTTAGATGATATCCAATCCCGCGCGGCGTGGCGCACCGAGGATCTCACGAAGGACCCGGACTGGGTGTTCGACATCGACGAGGCCGGCGCCGCTCAGCTCGCCCGGACGGTGAAGGCGGCGTACGATCCCGAGCGGGAGCTGTTCGATTATACCCGCGCCGATTTCGATTTCGGCCCGGCTTGGGACACGCTCTCGCAGGCCTTGCGGGAGGCACATCAAGGCCGCGGCCTGGCCTTGGTGCATGGCCTGCCCCGCGCTGCGCTGGCGGAAGAAGAGTTCAAGTTGTTGAACTGGGCGATCGGCCTTTATGCCGGCGTCGCGCGGCCCCAGGGCAAGGCAAGCCAATATATCTCGCAAGTGCGCGATGCCGGCGTCGATTATCGCGCGGCCAGTGGGCGCGGCTTTTCCTCGAACGCCAAACTGGATTTTCATGTCGACGGCGGGGATCTCACGACGCTTGGCTGTTACAACACCGCCAAGGCGGGCGGCCAGAGTATGATCTCCAGCAGCCTGACCGCGGGCGAAATTCTGCGCTCCGAGCGCCCGGACCTGTACGAGGTCGCGCTTCAAGATTTCAGCTTTAGCCGCCAACAAGAGGAAACCGAGGATGAGGGCCCTTTCTATACCCAGCCCTTGTTCGACGAGGCGGAGGGCCGGATCTTCGGCAAATGGAACCGCAACCGCGTGCAAAGCGCCCAACGCATCGAGACCGCGCCGCGTCTGACCGACAAGCAGGTGGAGACCATGGCGGCGCTGGACGAGATCCTGCAACGGCCCGAGAACATGTACACCATGTATCTGGCGCCGGGGGATCTGCAGATCATCAACAACTACACGATGCTGCATTCCCGCACCGAGTACGAGGATTTCGCCGAGCCCGAGAAGAAGCGGCTGTTGTACCGGCTGTGGCTGGCGCCGCCGGATTCAGTGCGGATGCCCGAGAGTTGGTGGGATTTCTACCGCGCCATCGAACCGAACGCCGTGCGCGGCGGTATTCGCGGCCATAACCACGACGACGTCTGCAAGGCTTTCGACGCACGGCAGGCCGCGGAATTGGGGATGACGCTTCACGATCCCAGCGCCGCGCCGACGCCGACTAGGGGTTAGCGACCGAAAGCGGGACGGTTTCCCGGACAATAGCGTTGGCCATGTCACGAGAGGAATGGACGGACCATGCATCTCTTCAAGGAAAACGCTCCGAGCGACCATGACGCCGCGCTGTCCCAACTCGCGATCATCGATCTTGGCCCCTATCTGAGGGGAGAGCCTGGCGCGCTCGATCACGTGGCGGCGGAGATCCGTCGGGCCTGCGAGACCATCGGGTTCTTCTACATCTCCAACCACGGCGTCGACGAGGCGCTGATCGAGGCGACGTTCGAGCAGTCGCGGCACTTCCACGCCCTGCCGCTGGAAACCAAGCAGACGCTGACGCTGGATTCCGATAATCTCGGCTATATGGCGATGAACACCAGCATGCAGCGTCATTCCACGGTCCATAAGGCAACCAAGCCGAACCAGAATGAGTCCTTCTTCGTCACCCATCAGCGCGGCCCGGACCACCCGGACGCGCGCGCGCCACGCCCCTTCCGCGGCGTCAACCGCTGGCCGGATGGGGTTCCGGGTTTCCGCGAGGGCGTGATGGCGTATTTCGATGCGCTCAACGCCTTGGGGCAGAGCCTGCTTCCGGCATTCTCAATGGCGCTGGGCATGGAACCAGATTTCCTGGCCCCGTCCTTCGCCGACGAGAACAATGCCACCCTCAGGATGCTGCACTACCCGCCGACGGTGATCGAGGACAACGACTTCGGCACGGCCCCGCATACCGACAATTCCTTCATGACCATTCTGGCCCGCATGGACGTGCCGGGCCTGGCGATCCGCCTGCCGTCGGGAGAGTGGCTGTCACCCCCGCTGGTGCCGGGCACGTTCCTGGTCAATATCGGCAATATCCTGCGCCGGATGTCCAATGACCGCTTCATGTCGACCCCGCATGGCGTGATCGTCGACGGCCAGACCGACCGCTATTCCATCGCCTATTTCCACAGCCCCAACCCCTACCAGATGATCGAGGTCGCCCCGTCATGCGTGACGGCGGACGAGCCGACCCGCTATGAGCCCCGGCTCTACGCCGAGCTGATCCATGAGTTCTTCAGCGCCAACTACTTCCATCAAAAGGATCACGGCTCCATCAAGATGGAGAACCGGTACGCGTGAGGGGATGGGTCGTTGCGTCGTGAGTGGCGGTTAACGAGTAGATTCAGACAACGAATCCGCCGATTTGGTCAATCACCTCTCGAACCTCGGCCTCGGAGTTGTAGTAATGCGGCGAGATTCGGATGTTGCCGTGCCGGGCGCTGGTGAAAATTCCGCGACCCTTCAATGCCTGGACCGCGGCCACTGGATCAATGTTCGGGTGCTGGAACGTCAGAATTCCGGACCGCCGTCCATCCTCCCACGGGCTAGTTATCGAGCCGCCCAAGCTTTTCAGTTGTTCGGCGAACAGGTCATTCAGTTCCAGGATCCGATTCTCGATCAACGGTAGTTCGAACGCCTCGATCTCCCGTAACCGCTCCATCAATCCGAACAGGCCAGCTGAGTTTTCGGTCCCCGGCTCGAACTTTTCCGCCGACGGCAGCCAGTCCAGTTCGCGGCGAAACTCAAACGGGTCATTAACACTAAGCCAGCCGACCTCGGTCGGTTCAGTCCGTTCCAGCAGGGTGTCCGAAAGCGCCATGAAACCGATGCCGAGTGGCCCCAGCATCCACTTATGCGCGCTGACCACCAACGCATCGATGCCGTGGGCGGGGAGGTTGAAATCAAACGCGCCGGCGCCTTGCGTGCCGTCCACGACAAGGAACGAACCGTTGCGACGCACCGGATCGGCGATCGCGGCGAGGTCCGGGCGATAGCCGTTAAAATACTGAACCCCACTCATCGCGACGATCCGTGTCCGACTATCGAGGGCGGAGGAAATCGCGTCCGCCGTAACCCTTCCGTTCGGCGTCTCGACGAGCCGGCACTCGACCCCAAGGCTTTCCAGACGCTTCCACGGCAGGAAGTTCGACGGGAAATCCATGGCCGGCACGACTACGTTGTCGCCGGGCTTCCACGGCTGACC
Source organism: Alphaproteobacteria bacterium (assembly GCA_016780745.1). Taxonomy (GTDB): domain Bacteria; phylum Pseudomonadota; class Alphaproteobacteria; order Thalassobaculales; family Thalassobaculaceae; genus JADHLJ01. The sequence continues at coordinate 23,601 of JADHLJ010000011.1, forward strand.
ATTGGCGATGAGGGACAGACCATGCGAGGTGTTTTGGATGAAGGCGACATTTGCCGACGTCGCCCCGGTCATCCGGGCGATGGCGCCTCGCAGGTCGGCATACTCCCGCGCGAAATGCTGGCCCGAGGTGGTCATGTTGTGCACCTGGATCGAGGTCTGCCGCAGCATTGCAGCCTGCACCCCACTCGAGATCGGGGACACCGCCGCGTGATCCATGTAAATGGCATGCTCGGTGATCGGAAAGCCGGCCCGCAATGTGTCCAAGGTCATGGTCTCTCCAACCCGGGCGTCGGCTTACAACCCCCCGCACGATACTCCTCCAGCGGCTCCAGTCCCAGCGCCGCGCGGTAGCTGTTGTGGTAGTGGTGCAGGGCCGGCTCGTTGCGGCCGAAGACGACGGTGTCGAGCTCACCGCTTTCCGCCGCCACCTGGATGCGCTCGCCCATGGCGTAGTCTTCCTGCTCGATGGTGCTGTCGAAGACCTCATTGATCACCGCGTAGGTCAGGGTCTTCTCCTTGCGGGCCTCGAAGTCATAGACCTCGTCCAGGGTCAGAGCGTTGCCGGACGCCTTCGCCTCGGCCTCGGCGGCAATGGCGTTTTCGGTGAAGTAGTGACAGATGCGGCTGGTCGAGCGCGCGGGATCGTCCTTGTGGGGGTAGATCTTCACCAGATTGGTGGTGCCGCGGCCGACGATGATCTGGATGTTCGGGAAGATGAAATACAAGAGGGTCGCGCCCATCGGCAGCGCCCATTCCTCCTCCGGCGCCTCGCGCAGCATGTCGATGAAACGGCTGGCGAAGACAAAGCGATGGTTCCGCCCGAAGGTCTCGTAGGCCAGATTGTCGCCGTGGAAAAGCTGACCCAGGGTGTTCTTGTGCAGTTTCTGGAAGTGATAGGTCTCGCCGAATGTATCGTTGGCAAGCTTCCAGTTGAGCCGCTTAGTGATCGCGGTCTCGCCGGTGCGGTGCAGGCGCTCGAACTTCCAATTGGCGATTTCCGGGCCGAGGCCGCCGAGCATCGCCGCGACATCGATCACCCCGTCCCGCTTGGGGTGCACGAACAGCATGCCATGGCTTTCCACCGCCGGTAGCTCGATCAGGCCGAGCGACGGCTTGTCCACCGCGCCGAAATGGCCGGGCTGGGGGATCGCCAGCAGCGCGCCGGAATTGTCATAGGTCCAGGCATGGAAGGGGCAGGAAAAGCGGGTCTTCTCGCCGCGCTCCTCGGTCACCAGCTTGACGCCCCTATGGCGACAGGCGTTGAGGAAAGCCCTGAAATTACCCTCGGCGTCACGACAGGCCAGAACCGGGGTGCCAAAATCATCCACGGTCATGAAGCTGCCGGGCGCCGGCAGGTCGCCGGTCATCCCGATGATCTGGGGATGGTCGCGAAAGAAGGTTTCCCATTCCCGCGCCGCCATGTCCGGACAGGTATAGCTGGCGACCGGGTTCTCGAGCATGCGTCCGGCATCGACATTGCGCTTCTCGTCGACCTGGGACATCAACTCCTTCAGGATCTCGATCTGCTTGACCCGTTCCATGATGAGGGTGCTCCAATGTGTGTCCGGGGATCGACCAATATAGCGTCATCCCTTAGCATCAAGTTCGGTCCCGGGCGACGGTAAACCCGCCCGGCACGCCGTTTCAAAGGACCGCCGCCCCGTCCTCGCAAGCCCTCCCGGAGGAGCCGCCATGCCCGTCCCGACCTCGCCCCTCGATCGCGCCAAGAGTTTTTGCGATGCCCATGACATTCGCGAACCGATCCTGATGGCGCCGATGGCGGGCGCCTGTCCCGCGCCGCTGGCCGCCGCCGTCGCCGATGCCGGCGGCATGGGGGCCTGCGGGACGCTGCTGATGGGGCCGGATGCGATCAAGGCCTGGGCGACCGCCGTCCGCGCCTCCAGCAATGGCGGGTTTCAGCTCAACCTCTGGATCCCCGACCCCGAGCCGATCCGGGACGCCGATCACGAGGCCGAGGTACGGGCGTTTCTTGGCCAATGGGGGCCGGCGGTCGCGGAGGACGCGGGCGATGCCGCGCCGCTGGATTTCGACGCCCAATGCGAGGCGATGCTGGAAGCCGGCCCAGCGGTGATCTCCTCGATCATGGGGCTCTACCCCGAGGCCTATGTGGCGCGGATGAAGCAACGCGGGATCAAATGGTTCGCCACCGTCACCACCGTCGCCGAGGCCCGCGCGGCGGTGGAGGCGGGCGCCGACGCGGTTGTCGCTCAGGGAATGGAAGCGGGTGGCCATAGGGGCGCCTTCGAGGCCGGAGAGGCGGAACGCGCGCTGGTCGGGCTGTTCTCGTTGCTGCCGGCGGTGTGTGACGCGGTGGATGTGCCGGTGATCGCCACCGGCGGGATCGCCGACGCGCGCGGCATCGCGGCGGCGCTAATGCTCGGTGCCTCGGCGGCGCAGATCGGCACGGGCCTGCTCAGAACGCCCGAAGCCGCGATCACCCCCGCCTGGGCCGATGCGATCGGCCGGACCGCGCCCGAGGAAACCGTTGTCACGCGAAGCTTTTCCGGTCGGCCCGGGCGCAGTGTCGCCACCGCCTATGCCCGCGCCGCGAACAGCCCGGACACGCCGGACCCGGCGCCCTATCC
>JADHLJ010000358.1 GCA_016780745.1 Alphaproteobacteria bacterium
CTGGACTTGATCCAGGGCCCCTTCCACTGACGGCCCAACCGAGCGGTTCACGCCGTCGGAAGCGGCCCTGGCTTTCGCCAGGGATACGGATGGAGGAGGTGGAAACTCTCACAATGACCCCACACGCTACCGTGCCATCACATAGCGGTTCACGGCCCTCATCATGAAGGCGAGGGGTGCAAGCCGGCCGCGGCTTCGGCATCCTTGGGACACAGAATCATGAGGCGGAGGCACGTGCCATGCAATTCGGGTTGTTCTATGAACTGCCGGTTCCGAAACCCTGGGACGAGGATACGGAGTCGCGGCTGTTCCATGAAGCGTTGGATCAGATCGAACTCGCCGACCGGCTGGGCATCGATTTTGCCTGGGAAGTGGAACATCATTTCCTCGAGGAGTACTCCCATTCCGGCGCGCCAGAGGTGTTCCTCGCCGCCGCCTCCCAGCGCACCAAGAATATCAGGCTTGGCCACGGCATCACGCTGACGGCGCCGCTCTATAATCACCCCGCGCGCGTCGCCGAGAGGATCGCGACCCTGGATCTGGTAAGCCGGGGACGGGTCGAATGGGGGACCGGCGAATCCGCGACCCTTATCGAGATGGAAGGCTTCCATGTCGACAAGGAGCAGAAGACCGCCATGTGGCGCGAGGGCGCCGAGCAGATCGCCAATATGCTGACCATGACGCCCTATCCCGGCTTTCAGGGCCAATATTTCTCGATGCCGCCGCGCAACGTGGTGCCCAAGCCGCGGCAGAAGCCGCATCCGCCCATGTGGATGGGCTGCTCGCGCCGCGAGAGTATCTTGCGGGCGGCGCGAGCCGGGTTGGGCGCGTTGGTCTTCGGCTTCGTGGAGCCGGAACAGGCCGGCGCCTGGATCAAGGAGTATTACGACATCATCAAATCCGATGAATGCGTCCCGCTTGGCCATTCGGTAAACGCCAACATCGCGGCGGTCACGGCGCTGTCGGTGCATCCGGACGAGAACGAGGCGATCGCCCGCGGCCTCGACGGCTTCCGATTCTTTGGCTACTCCCTGGCGCATTTCACCAATTTCGGCGAGCACAAGCCCGGACGGACTGACATCTGGGGCTCCTTCGAGGGGGTGCGTGACAGTCTGCCGGACAATGCCGGGCGCGGCGGTATCGGCACGCCGGAACAGGTGGCCGCCCATCTGGAAGGCTATGCCGAGGTCGGCATGGATCAGATGATTTTCGTCCAACAGCACGGCAAGAACAAACACGCTGATATTTGCGAGAGCCTGGAGATCTTCGCCGACCAGGTGATGCCGCGCTTCAAGGCGGCGGAACCGGCGCGCCAGGCCAAGAAACGAGCCGAACTCGCGCCCTATATCGAGGCTGCCTTGGCCCGCAAACCGCGCATGGAGATGCCGGCGGACGAGGATTTGCCGGTGGTGGTGTCGGCGGGCAAGCGTCAGCAGGACGCCGGGGTTAATGTCCCGGCGAGTAACTTCACCGATCGGGGTGGCGGAATCCCGGTGATCAAGGAGCAACCGACCGCGAACGCCGGGGACGACTGATCACCGCCGGCGGCTGGGATCGGCGGGAAAGGCGCTTCTCACCCAGGACGGGAGAGCGACGTGAGGCTCAGGTAATGTTAAGCATATCCCGTCGTCGGAATTTCCCCGCGAGGAGGATCGAGCCATTGCGGGCGGGAACTTCTCAAGGATGGTGTCACACGCGTCGGAGGACCTCTCGATGATCCTGGCCGAATCTTCCGCCTACCAAGTCGATGACGACCCGGCGTTGCTCGACTTGATGTTGCGGGACATGAATTCGTCGGACCGGCTTTATCAGCCGACGAATTACTGGGCGCGGTATTGCGATCTCGTGGTCGAGGAAATTCGCGCGAACGGTCTGCGGGATTTTCGGCGCCGCAACGCGGAAATTCTGTCTCGATTCGGGGCCATCGACATGCCGCCGGCCTTCGCGGTGCCGGACCGGGGCGGCATGGATCAAGGAACATGGGATCTTTTCAACGCCGTGGTGGGCGGTATGACCGAGCTTTGGAATCAGGGCGCGCATGTCGGGCCGGGCATGATCTCGGTGGCCGAGTTCTTCACCATGTGCCGGACGATCGCCGATACCAAGGCGGCGACCGCCGGGATCACGCCGGCCTCGCAACTGTCATTCTCGCGGCATGGCAACCCCGTCGGGTTCGAGAGCGATGGACGGCATGCCAGTTTCGGGGCGCTCTACTATTACAACTTCGCGTGTTTTGCCGCGGCGGCCGGTGACCTCGGCCAAACCGATGTGGTGGTTGAGATCGGCTCGGGCTATGGCGGACAGGCGGAAGTGCTGAAGGCCCTTTTTCCGCATTTGACCATCGTACTGATGGATCTGGCGCCACAACTGTATTTCGCCGAACGCTTTCTCTCCAAGGCACTACCGGGACAGGTCGTTCCCTATCGAGACACCCGCGAGGGACAGTGGGATGGCGCGCTGTCTCCCGGCAAGGTCCACTTTCTGTCGCCACGCGCGATCGAGAACTTGAACCCAGAAGGCCGCGTGCTGTTTTGGAACGCCGCGAGTTTCGGAGAGATGGAGCCAGACGTGGTCGCGAACTACGCCGCCCATGTCTCGCGCTTCGCCGACACGTTGTTCCTGATGCAATTCTTCCACGGCAAACCACCGGGCCGGGCCGGCGAGGGCGGTGTCCTCATCCCTAGCACCATGGCAACCTATGAAGCGGCTTTCCCCGATTTTGTTCGTGTCGCTCTAGCGAATGCCTGCAATGTCGACGGCGTCTCGACCATGCGCGAGGGAGAACAATCCCTGCCGTACCAGAACAGTTTCTGGACCCGACGCGATTAACGAGGGGTATCTCCCGGGTGTTCGGGATTGACCGGCTTCCTCCAACCCCGGAATACTGACCGCCTGATTCTCGGTCCGCGGGGGTGCATGGGGGCCGGCACGCAAGTAGGGAAGGCGGGAGAGCATGAGCTTCGATCAAGCCGAGGTCGTCCGATTTTACGAAAAGCATCCCTATCCGTATCGCCCCGCCGGCCATGGTGATGATGCCAGCCTGATTGGGATTCCGAGCGACATTCGATTCATCAACCATTTCATTTTCAGCGGCACCCGAGATTTCACCAAGCCGTTTCGCGTGTTGGTCGCGGGTGGCGGAACCGGCGACGCGGTTATTGGCCTTGGCCGCCAATTGGCGCTTTTGGGATGCCCCGCCGAGCTTGACTATATCGACTTGTCCGCGAAATCCCGCGAGATCGCCGAGGGCAGGGCGCGGGATTTGGGCTTGCTCGGCGCGCGGTTCCACACCGGTCGGATCCAGGACCTGCCGAACGTGGCGCCCGGTCCTTATGATTACATCGACTTCTGCGGGGTCATCAATCACGTGGGCGACCAGGAAGAGGTGCTGCGGGTGCTCGCGGGTCTGCTCGCGCCCGGCGGCGGCATAGGCGTCATGGCCTATGGCCAGCTGGGCCGCACCGGCGTCTATCATGTCCAGGACATGCTGCGTCAAGTGGGAGCCGGCCAGGACGACGTGGGGCTCGCTCGCGCGTTGCTCTCGGCGCTTCCCGAAACCAATTGGCATCAGCGCAACGCCATCTTCAAGGACACCGCGCCTGAGCCGGACGTTGAAATCGCGGACCGGTACCTCAACCCCTCGGACCGAGCCTTCGATGTCGCCGAGCTGCGGGATCTCGCGAGTGGGGCGGGGATGAAGATCGCGGCTTTCGCGCCGCCGCTGATGTACGATCCGGTGCCCTTTCTGGAAGACCAGGAATTGCGCAAGAGGATCGCCGCGCTGCCATGGATTGAGCGCTGTATCTTCGCCGAAAAGTTCAACGGCGATATCGCCATGCATAACTTTTACATGGTGGCCGAGGCGACGGTGACGCGCCCGGACGCCTTGCTGGAGGCCAAGAACGCCATACCCATCATGATCAGCGTGCCCGCCGGCCAGGCGCCCCAGATCATCAATGGCGGCTTTGGGATCACCATGCGCTGTGGCCCCCTGGTGCGCCAGATGACCTTGCCCGGGACCGATCAGTCGCCGCATATCCTACGCGCCATCGACGGCCTGAAGACCTTGCAACAAATCCATCGCTCGATGCCCGGCGGGTTAAGCTGGCGGGCGTTTCAGCGGGAGTTCGCATTGGTTTATCGCGGTTTAAACGGTGTCGGCGAAATGGTGCTGAGCACCACGCCGATCCCGCGCTGACACCTTCTAGGAGCCCCTCTCCATGTCTCCCCTTATGCGCCCTTTCAAGGGCAAGCGACCTCGCATTCTAGGCCGGTGTTTTGTCGCCGAGAACGCCGCGTTGATCGGTGATGTCGAGATCCACCCGGAAGCCAGCATTTGGTATGGCGTCACCCTGCGCGCGGACGGTAACGCGATCCGGGTCGGCAAGCGCGCGAATGTTCAGGACGGTACCGTCGTGCATGTCGACAAGCCGGCGCATCTGATGACCTCGATCGGCGACGGCGCGACCATCGGCCATGCCTGTATCATCCATGCCTGCGCGATCCACGATAACGCCTTTATCGGCATGGGCTCGACCGTACTCGACGGCTCGGTGGTGGAAAGCCATGCCATGCTGGCGGCGCATTCACTTCTGCCGCCGGGCAAGGTCGTGAAATCCGGTGAGGTCTGGGCCGGCGTTCCGGCGAAACCCTGGCGCGAGATAAAGCCGGCGGAGTTGGAGATGATCGCTTTCATCCGCGAGACCTATTGGGAAAACGCTCAGGAATATCTGGCCGACATGGACCCGGACTATCTCGCGGAATGGACCGTGGCTTAAGGCGAAGAGCCGAGATTTCTGGAAACCGAATGGCGAAGGAAAACGCGATGGCCGAGAGCTATAACCCCGATAGTGTCTGGTCGCCATTCGGCGCTTTCTCGATGATGGTGATTCAAGGTGCCGGCCAGATCGTTCATCTAAAGGGGCAGGTGGCCTTGGACAGGGACGGCGCGGTGGTCGGCGCGGGCGACATGCGCGCGCAGGTCCGTCAGGTGCTGGACAACATCCAGACATCGCTCGCCGCGGTCGGCGGGCGGATGAGCGATGTGCTCTCCTTGGTTCAACACACCACCGACATCGATGCCTTCATGCAATCCGGCGACATCCGGGCTGGTTTCTTTTCCGCGCCCTTTCCGGTCACCACGACGATCGAGGTCAAGCGGCTGTATGATCCCGCGTTGTTGATCGAAATCACCGCGGTCGCGGAAATCCCCCTGGAGCGATTCACCCGCCCCCAAAACGCAAGGTCCATGCATGGCTAAGCTTACCGAAAAGACCGAGGTGGCCGGAGCGGATTTCCAGGCCTTGGGCGATCATCTGGTCGAGCGGCTTTCGAGCGTGATGGCGTTCCAGCGTTTCAATATCGGGCTGATCGATCAA
>JADHLJ010000359.1 GCA_016780745.1 Alphaproteobacteria bacterium
GCCAACGCGGACTGCGTAAACAGCGTCAAACCAACCAGCCCAAGTACTTGTCCACGGAAAATCTTACGCATGGTTACGGCCTCCTCCGATTTAGTGGATCCTGGGATTAGTTTTTCTAGCTTCGATCGCCGGGGCCGACAGATCGTCGATGATCGGGCAGTCCGGCCTGGTATCGCCAGCGCAGTGCTCGACAAGGTGGGTCAAATTCTCTTGCAAGCTTTGAAGTTCTCGTATCTTCGCATCCACCTCGCGAAGATGTTCCTCGGCGATTTTCTTGACGTCCTTGCTCGCCCGGTTCTTGTCATCATAGAGCGAGAGCAAAGTTCGGCAGTTCTCGATCGAGAAGCCCAGGCTGCGCGCACGCTGGACGAACCGGAGCTTGTGGATTTCCGTGTCGCCGTAACATCGGTACCCATTTTCCGAGCGCGGTGCGATGACCAGCCCGATCTCCTCGTAGTAGCGGATAGTCTTCACGGGCAAGCTCGCCGCCTTGGACGCCTCGCCGATGTTCCATTCGCGATCCACTTCGAATTCCTTTCATCAACTATCGTAACGTCACACCCCGAAGCCGAAGCGCATTGCCAACAACAGAGACCGAAGACAGGCTCATGGCCGCCGCCGCGATCATCGGCGAGAGCAGAATACCGAGAAATGGGAACAGGATACCGGCGGCCACTGGCACACCGATGGCGTTGTAGAAAAACGCGAAGAACAGATTTTGGCGGATATTCCGCATTGTCGCCACGGCGAGGCGTCGTGCACGTACAATGCCGTTCAAGTCACCCTTCATCAGCGTGAACCCAGCGCTTTCGATGGCTACATCCGCTCCCGTGCCCATGGCAATGCCAACGTCCGCTTGGGCTAGGGCCGGCGCGTCATTTACTCCGTCTCCCGCCATCGCCACGCGGTGTCCTGCGGTTTGCAGATCCGCGACGATCCGAGCCTTGTCTTCCGGCAACACGTCGGCGCGAACCTCATCAATGCCGAGCCGTTCCGCCACGGCACGCGCCGTGTGTTCGTTGTCGCCGGTCGCCATGACGATCCGAAGTCCTTCGCCTTGCAAAGCCGACAATGCACCCGGAGTGCTCTTCTTGACCGCGTCAGCCACCGCCACGATCCCCGCCATTCGGCCATCCACCACGACGAACATCACCGTCTGACCGAGTTTTCGTCTTTCGTCGGCTTTGGCGGCGACGGTTGCCCCGTCGAGCCCGAGATCGGCGACCAACTTGGCGTTGCCGAGCGCGACGGGCCGGTCGGCGACCGTTCCCCGTACGCCCTTTCCAGTCACCGCTTCGAAATCCCCAACATCAAAACGGAGCGCACCACGTTGTTCGGCTCCCTGAACAATCGCTTCGGCCAGCGGATGCTCCGAGCCTCGTTCCAGGCTCGCCGCGAGACCAAGTATCTCGTCCTCGGTAAAACCGTCCTCCGGTTCGACCGCCACCAGGCTTGGTTTTCCCTCCGTCAAGGTTCCGGTCTTGTCGACGATCAGAACATCGACCTTGGCGAACCGCTCCAACGCTTCGGCATTCTTGATCAGCACACCAGCCTGGGCACCCCGTCCGGTCGCCGTCATGATCGACATCGGCGTCGCGAGCCCGAGCGCGCAGGGGCAAGCAATGATCAGCACCGACACAGCGACAACGAGCCCGAAAGCAAGCGAGGGCGGTGGTCCCCAAATCGACCAAGCGGTGAAGGCTGCCAACGCCACTAGAATCACGGTCGGCACGAACCACCCGGCCACCGTATCGGCCAGTTTTTGGATCGGCGCCCGGCTGCGTTGGGCCTGGGCCACCATGTCGACGATCTGGGCGAGGACCGTGTCCTTTCCGACACGACGCGCCTCGATCACGATCGACCCCGCCTTGTTGATGGTGGCCCCCGTGACCAAATCACCCGACGTCTTTTCGACCGGGACCGGCTCTCCGGAAATCATCGATTCATCAATCGAGGTGCGACCCTCGAGCACCACGCCATCCACGGGTATCTTGTCGCCAGGACGCACTCTGAGCTTATCGCCAACAATGACTTGTTCCAGATCGGTTTCTTCTTCGGTGCCATCCTCGCGCACGACAATCGCGGTCTTCGCCGCGAGGTCCAAAAGCGCCTTGATCGCGCTGGAAGTCCGTTCACGGGCTCGAAGCTCCATGAGTTGGCCAAGGAGTACCAGCACGATGATGACGGCACCCGCCTCGTAATAGACGCCAACGGTTCCATCGGCGTGTTGAAAACCCGCCGGAAACAATCCTGGAGCGACGGTCGCGACCAAGCTGAATCCATACGCGGCGCCGACGCCGATCGCGATCAGCGTGAACATGTTCAAGTTGCGCGTAACAATCGATTTCCAGCCGCGAGCGAAGAAAGGCAAGCCAGCCCAGACGATGACCGGCGTGGCGAGCATAAATTCGATCCAGACCACGACCCTTTCGCCGATCCAATCTCGAATTGGGAATCCGACCATCGGTCCCATTGTCAGGATCAGTAAAGGTACCGCTAGCGACGCGCCGACCCAGAAGCGCCGGGTGAAATCGATCAACTCCGGATTGGGGCCCACATCGGCCGATGGCATCATGGGCTCTAGTGCCATGCCGCAGATCGGGCAGTCACCCGGGCCTTCCTGAATAATTTCCGGATCCATCGGACAGGTGAAAAGCGTGCCATCCGGCATCGGCTCAGGCGCGGGCAGTCCCTCAAGAAACGGCTCCGGCGCGATCTGGAATTTCTCCTCGCAACGTGATGAGCAGAAGTAGAAGCGTCGGCCTTCGTGGTTGGCCACATGGGCCGCGCTCGCACGGTCTACCTCCATGCCACAAACCGGGTCCTTGGCCGTTAGAAACTCCGTGGGAGCGCCCGCGAATTTGTCTCGGCAGCCGGGATTGCAAAATAGGAAAGACCGGTCCTGGAATTCGAATGTCGGCTTTCCCGCGCTTGGATCAACCTCCATTCCGCAGACAGGATCTCGGGGGCGAGGTCCAGCTTGCTCATTGTACGTATTTCCCGAACTCTCTTGAGTGGCCATTTTGCCCCTCTTCCTCGGCATGAGGGTGTTTCCGATCTTTTTAAGATGGGGGCTCCAGTAGCTGGAGGGTCAAGGCCCGTCGGAGAAATAATTTTCCCCGATTCACGGCGCACGGCGTGTTAGCAGCGCGCATGGCTCTAACAGAAGTGAACGAGCGTTCATAACCGGAGGCGCGGCGAATGAAGCGCTCCCCGATTACCGAAGCTACGGGTACGTTCACCTTGCATTCTCCCGTTGGTGGAGGGGAAAGGTTCGAGATTTTCGTCTCGGAATGTCGCGTTGGCCCGGTTACCGAGTGCGGATCACGTTTGGTAGGGCATTCATTCGATCTCTGACTTTCGCGGATGTCTCCGTGGAGCCGAGGTCAAACAGAACGTTGGCATAACCTTCAAGCACGCGCGCAAACGTGGTCGGATCGGACTTCTCGTATCTTTCCGCGATCTCGACCGCTTCCTCGTAAAGCTTAAGCGCGCTTTCCAACGAACCACCGGTCATCTTCAGTTCAGCGAGGTTGTGAAGTGTTTTCGCGACGTTGATGTCCTTGGGTCCAAGGCGTGATTTCCAAATCGATACGGCCTGTTTAAACGCTGCTTCCGCGCCCTCGACGTCGCCCCTGGATTGTAAAACGATCGCAAGATTGTTCAGTACCACGGCGCCTTGTGGCCCTTTTGGATGAAGGATTTCCGCTTCTTCGAATGCGTCACGAAGAATTTTCTCCGCCGCGATGTATTCGCCGTTGGAGAATGCTCGACCGGCGTTCTCGACGAGGTTCCGCCATTTTTCCGCCGCGGCCGGCAAGGCGGCAAAAGTAAGAACCGCGAAAATCAACAGAACGCCAACAGACTGGCGAACGGAAGCCGTCACGGATCTTCCTCCTAAAACCAACGCCTACCGCCCTGGTTCGTCTAGCGGATTCTTTTCCTCATCTTTCGGCAACCACATCAAAACGAGGAACTGAGCCAAAGCCACCGCCATGGCCAATACAAAAAGCCCGGTCAGGGAAACCGTGGTCAACGCCAGCCCACCGATCAAGGGCAAAAAAGCAGCGGGCGCGGCAAAGACGTTAAAGTATGCCGAGTACGCGGGCCGACGATCGTCAGGCGAGATCTCCATCAGATACCCAAGATAACCGATGGTCGTTCCATTCATTAAAGCCCCGAGAGTCGTGAAAATCACCACGAAACCGCCGAGCAATAGACTGTCGCTATATGCCGACCCGAAATTCAGGATCATCACGATCGCCACCGGCGGACCGAGGCGAAGCATGCCGACCACGCGCAATAGATAGATCTTGCCCATCCCGTCGCCAATTCGTCCCCAAAAGGGATTCGACGCCAACGCTCCGAATGTTTGCGCACCGAGGAGAAGCGCGATCTCTTCGATTTTCAAACCCAGTCCGGACGCGGCGACGACATAAAAGGGCAACACCATCAACGCCGCCCCACCCAGCCATTGTGAATAAAGGAACCGTCTGAATCGGAGATCCGACCAAAACACCTCCCGACCCTCGGCGACAAATCTCCTTAAGGTCTTCTTTTCCCGGCGGCTCAGCGCCTTCACGGGCGGTTCGCCGGCGGAAACAAAAGCAATGGAAGACACAACCATGAACGAGCCAGCGATCGCGAACACAACGGAATACGCGATGTGGAAAGACTCAGCCGCCATCAGCCGGTGGATCACCGCGGCTAGGAAGAGAGCAAGAATGCCGCCACCGAAAAACCGCCAGGCGAGCATCCGGCTGCGTAAGGCGGAGGTAATCGACCGCCCCACGATGTCGTTATAGGGCACCGCGACGATGCCACTCACAAACGCGTAGAACGTCCAGGCGACGAGAAACGCGACACCCGTCCATGCCGCGTCGGAACTTCCGAAAAGCCCAAGAACACACGCAATCAGAATGAGACATCCCGCCCGCCCAAAAGCGCCTGTCGCATAAAGCGGCATGCGTCTGTCGGTCCGCTCGGCAAGGAACCCCACGAATAACTGCGGTAACAGCCAACCCAGGCGGAGGACCGTACTGGCATAGCCCACGGCGAGGGTGCTTCCGGTCAAATGGTAAACGAGGCTTGCGACGATTGTTGCCGAGTCAATGGCCGTCGAGCCTGCTTGAAAGCTGGCGCCAGCGCCAGCGATCTTCCAAAACGTGGCATCCGGTCGTGCTTGCTTTGGATCAACCATGACGTCAGGGACTTTCTCCAACGCGAGCCAGGTTTCGGATCTTTAAGCCACTGCTCATGAGGACGGTTGTGCCAATTCCCACTGTAAGCAGGACAGACAACACGTGATTGAACAAAACCATGGCGAGCGCCTGTTCTTGCGGAACCTGCAGCAAG
>JADHLJ010000360.1 GCA_016780745.1 Alphaproteobacteria bacterium
CACCGCGAAGGACGTGATCAGAATGAACGGAACAAAGAATATCCAGGCGAACGGATAGACCTCCATCACCGGACGCACGATCCCCATGGACCAGCTTTCCAGGGTCATGATCTGAAACAGGCTATAAGCCGAGCCGCCGATATCGCCGAACCACTGCGGGAAGGCGCCGCCGAACAGTTTGGTCGCCATCACCGCGAAGACGAAATAGATCACCGAAAGCAGCGCCACCACCGAACTCATTCCCGGCACCGCGTGTAGCAACGCGCCGACGACCCGGCGAAGCGAGGGAACCGCCGAAATCAACCGCAACACCCGCAGGATGCGCAACGCTCGCAACACCGACATGGATTCCGTCGCCGGCACAAGGGCGATGCCGATCACCAGGACGTCGAACAGATTCCACGGGTCGCGAAAGAACCCGCGCCCGAAGGCCACCAGCTTCAACACCATTTCGGCGACGAAAACCGCCAGGATGCACTTGTCGGCGAGCAAGAGTGCCCCGCCGGCGACATCCATGATCGACGGGCTGGTTTCCATCGCCAGAATGACGGCGTTGACCATGATCAGGCCGGTGATCGAGCGCTGGGTAATGGAATGCGTCACCAGGCTCCGGGCGCGCGCGCGAAGACCCGTCGGCGTCTGGTCTCCGGCTTCGGTCATTTCCACATCCTCTCCACTTTCTCCGGGCGATCCCGCGCCTGGAAGGAACCAAAATTCGGGTCCGGGGAAAAGCGGAAAATCGAACGCCCGTCAGACCGAGGTGGTTTCTTTCCATGTAACCCGATCGAGGTCGAGATAACGCCGCCAGCGCTCCAACTCGGCATCGATCCGAGACTGGCGCGGTTTGCTCATGCGCACCCTCGGCTCCAACCACAAGCCGATAACATCGAGGGTGCCCGCATCCCGGTTGGCCTTGAACTCGATCCGCCCGATCAGGCGATCCCGCTCCAGCATCGGATAGACATAGTAGCCGTATTTTCGCTGATCCGCGGGCACATAGATCTCGATCTTGTAATCGAACCCAAACAACCACTCAGCCCGCTTGCGGTCGCGAACAATCGGATCGAATGGCGAAAGGAAGCGCACCCGGGGTGGCGCCTCCGACGCGGCGGCCAGAAGCTCTTCGATATCCGGTCGGACAAACATCTGGCGAACATCACCGCCGATCCCCTCGACCTCGATGGTCCGCATTCGGTCCCGGCCCGGTCCCTCGCACCAGGCCTTGGCGCTGGCCGGGTTGATCGCTTCCCAATACCGGGCGATTTCGGAGTGGCTGGCGAAACCGACGCGGTCCAATGCCTGGCCACAAGTCCAGTCCAGGAATTCCCGCTCCGTCGGTTCATGCTCCCGGTGTTCCGCGGGGACCACGCGCTCCGTCAGGTCGTAGACCTTCTGAAATCCCTCGCGCCGGGTGACGGAAAGTTGTCCGGTGCGCCAGAGGAAGACCAGCGCCGCCTTCGACGGATGCCAGCCCCACCATGCCGTGTTGGTCGGATCAAGCCCCGTCGGCGGCTCGGGATTGTCGGCCTTCAACTCGCGCGCCATCACTGGGCCATTCTCGGCGATGTAGTCCAGCACCCGGGCGCAGGTTTTTTCCGGGTCCCCACCAACCCGCTCGCGCCACCAACGCCGCGACATGATCTGCTTGCGGGCGGTTTCGAAACGCGGCTTCCAATAGGGAAAGAACTTCGCCGGGATAATCGAGGCGTCATGGGTCCAGTTTTCGAACAGGGTCCGCTCGCGCTCAACATGATGATCCAGCCAAGCCGGCTTGTACGCCCCGGCGCGGGAAAACAGGATGTGGTGATGCGCCCGCTCAACGGTACGGATGCTGTCGATCTGCACGAAGCCGATACGCTCCACCAGGCCCGCGACATCCGCCCGCCTGAGCGGCGCGGCGCCGAGGTCGGACAGACCATGCAGCCAGAGAAAAAGCCGCCGCGCATCGGCGTTTGAAAGTCGGTCGGTCATGCGGCGCTTCCTTTTGGCCCCCAGTCGAGTTTGGCGCGTCCAGCCTCGGCGGCGGCGAGCGCGGCGATGAAAAAGCGTTCATGCTCTCGCGTCACGCCGTCGCGGCGAAACAGCTTCGGCGCATTGACCCGCAACCGCGTCAGGACACTCTCACGAAACGCCTTATCACGGGCAACCGACACCGCGATGTCAGCATAGGCGTCGGCATCGCCAGCGATCAGGTCCATGGTTTCGAGTATCCGCATCCAGCCCATGGTGATCCGCCCCCGGACATGCGGGCTCGCGAAGGTAACCGTCGGGAGGCCAAGCGCCAGGGATTGGATCGTCGTGTTACCGCCGCTGAAATACGGCGTGTCGAGGATCACGTCGGATAACGTCATCAGGGTATAGAAGCGCTCCCGCGGCATCCGGTCCAGCCAGACCACCCGTCTCGCATCCTCGCCGAGCGCCGCGTTCAATCGGTCTCGCAACTGCCAGCTGCAATACCCCGAGCGATCCCGCAGTAGCAGCACGAGCCCGTCTGGATCGCGGCGCAGGATGCCGGCGAGCATGGCATCGAAATCCGGGTGAAACTTGAACAAGGTCTGCGGGCAGAAATACAGCCGCTTGTCGTCCGGCAAAGTGAACCCGGCGCGCGTTCCAGGCATCGCCGTCGGCTCTTGCAGATAATGGAATGCAATATCCGAAAGCCGGACGCAGGCCTCGGTGTAATGATCGCGGTAATCTTCCGGCTCCTGCCAGGCGCTGGAGATGAAATAGTCGATGTTCGGGATACCGGTGGTCACCGGGTGACCCTGCAGGACGCATTGCACGGGGGCCAGCCGCGCGAAGCCGAGATAGTACGACAAGGGCTCCATGCCGATATCGCAATAGACCAGGATATCCAGGCCCGCCTCGGCGATGATGCCGCGCGCCGGCTCTAAACGGTTCGGTATTCGCACATATTGGCTGGTTGTCGACGCGTCGCCGAATACCGAGATGTCGGCTTCGGCCTGGGTGCCGAAAACCGTGACCTCGAACAGATCGCGATCCAGGGTCTGGATCACCCCCTCGGCGATGTAGCGGATCGAATGCTCGTGCAGAAAGACCGAGAAGAACCCGATCTTGATCTTCCCGTCGGACTTGGCATCGGGGACCGTTCCGCAGTGTGGCGCGGTCCAGGCAAGGCCGGGGCAAAGCGCGAGATAGGTCTGGGCGATCAGCGTCTGAATGTCCCGGTCGTTTCGCCCGTGATAGGCGAGATAGAAATTCGGCAGCCCGACCTCGGCCATGGGATCGCCGATCTCGCCGCCGGCCGCGCGAAGGGCGGTCAGATCCTGGGCGATCGCCGCCCGGATCGCGTCGATTTCATCGTCATCGGCGGGGAGTGTATTGAAGGTCATCGCCGCCTTGAAGGCGAGCCCGGTATCCTCGGGTGTCAGCGCCAAGGCGGCTTGGTAGGCGGAACGGGCACCGGCCATATCGGCCAAATCCGCGCGTTGCACGCCGATATTCCGATGCGCCTCAACCAGGGCCGGAGCCACCGTGACCGCCCGGCGCAAGGCGGCAAGCGTCCGCGCCGCGTCTCCCGACGGCTTGATGGCGCCGCCGAGATTGCTCCAGACCGAGGGGTGACCAGGATCTAGCAACACCGCGCATGTGAAATGACGGATCGCGTTCGGGAAGTCACCTTTCGCCAAGGCCAGCAACCCCATCGCCTCGCGGTGCCCGGCACCAGCTGGATCGATTTCGATCGCCCGTCTGGCATGGCGTTCCGCGGCAAGGACGTCCCCTTGTCCAGTAAGCAGTCGGGCCAGATTGGCCTCGGCGTCCGCGTAGGGCGCGCCGGAGACCACCGCGTGCCGATATCGCCGGCGCGAGGGTTCTGGATCCGACGACACGGCGAGAATGTTGGCCAGGTTGTTCTCAGCCACCGCGAAGCCCGGGGCGATGACAAGCGCGCGGCGAAACCAATGGCCCGTCCCTCCCCCATTTTCCGTATCCGAGAGGATGTTGCCGTATAGAACCAGAAAGGCGGGCTCGAGAGGCTTCTCCAACACGGCGAGCGCGACCATGGCACGCGCGATAGCCGGCGCGTCCTTCGCCGCCATGTCGATGGCCCGCGCGCAGAGCTGTGTCCCGTTCGTGTCGGCCAGTAGCGCGCTGGCCGCCGTCTCCGCCAGATCAACGCGGCCGAGACGTAGCGCGACCTGAAACAACAGTCCCCGCGCCTCGGTTTCACCGGCACGAGATCTAGGCTCTAGCGTCGCGGCGCGGCTCAGCGGATCAATCGCCGCGTCGAAATCTCCATCGCGCAGAAACAGCCGCGCGAGATTGAGCGCCGGCTCGAACCCCTCGGATTCCTCGCGTGGAACCCCGTCCAAGGCCTCGCCGAGAATCGCCCGGGCATCGTCGCCCTTGCCCTGTTCGTCCAACGCGACCGCCAACAGGTTCGCCGCCGCCGGGTGCCCGCCTGAAATCTCCAACGCCTGCCGGTACAACGTGACGGCATCATCGAGAGCGCCGTCCCGGTGACGGACTAGGGCGGCATCGATGATCTCCTGGGCGTTCATGGCTTCGGGTTTTCCCCGGCGCTCTCCGCGGCACCTCCCGCGCCATCCCGCTTCAGAAGCAAGCACGACACCAGGCTCAACACGCCGAGACCGCAGATCACCAGTCCCATGGGCTTGGCGGTTCCGTCATGGATCACCGTGATCAGCGCGCCCGCCGCGGCCCCTAGGATCATCCGGGAGAAGCCGAGCATCGACGCCGTTGTCGCCGCCAGTTTGGGGAACGGCTCCATGGCGCCGGCAAGCGCGTTGGCGCCGATGAAACCAAGGCTGGAGACAACAAGGAACAAGGGGATCACCACGCCCGGCAGCCCCCCGACATCAAACTGGGTCGTGGCCAGCAAGCCCAGGCTTCCGGCGGCGCAGATCGCGCAGCCCATCCACATCATGCGGATCGCGCCGATTTTCACGACCAGGCGCGCATTGATGAAATTGGTCGCGATGATGCCCACGACATTCAGGCTGAACAGCAGGCCATAATGCTGTTCCGGCACGCCGTAGACGGTGATGTACACAAAGGGCGAGGCCGCGAAATAGGTGAACATGCAGCCAAAGGAGGTGGCGGCGGCGAACATGCATCCCAGGGTTTGGCGATGTGTCAGAATTCGTCCAAACCCTCGGACGAGCGCGCCCGGCGCCAGGGGTGAACGGCGGTCGGCGGGCAGGGATTCCGGCACCCGGACGATGATCGCGATCAAACACGCCACGCCGAACAGACAGAGCACCAGAAAGATCGCTCGCCACCCGAACCACGCCAAGAGGTATCCGCCGATATTCGGCGCCAACAAAGGTGTCACCAGAAACGCCATGTTGATGAAGGACTGAGCC
>JADHLJ010000361.1 GCA_016780745.1 Alphaproteobacteria bacterium
TAGCGTATCCTCGGACGACGCGCTCCTGTTCGACGGAGATATCGAAACGAAATGGGATCGCGCCATGGCCAAAATTGGCGTTGACGCGTCCCTGCTGTCGACCGAGGCCGGACGGGCCTGACGCACCGCCGACCTCGTCGAGATCAACGGTTAGTTTCCTCCGGCAACGCTCTTCTCATGGTCGAGAAGCGCCTTTTTGCGGTCGACCCCCCAACGATAGCTGGTAAGCCGTCCATCCGCGCCGATCGCCCGGTGGCATGGGACCAACAGCGCCACGGGGTTGCTCCCGCAAGCGCGCCCGACGGCCCGTGGCGCGCCGGGTTTGCCGATTGCCTCCGCGAGTTGGGCGTAGGAGCGGGTCTCCCCGTAGGGAATATCGCTCAGGGCCCGCCACACCTGGCGTTGAAAAGCCGTGGCTTGGACATCGAGCGGCAATTGGATGTTCGGCTCATGGCCCTCGAGATGCGCGACCACGGTATCCAGCATATCGCCAAGGCCTTCGTCGTCGCGATGCCTTTCAGCTTTCGGGAAGTCCGACGCCAAATCCGCGACAAGGGCGTCGTCGTCATCGCCAAGCCCGACAAAACACACGCCCTTGGCGGTCGCGCCCACGAGGACTAGCCCCATGCCGCTTGCCCTTGTGGCATAGGCGATCACCGCCCCGGCCCCGCCGCGTCCATAGCTGGCGGGCGTCATGCCCAGTTGACCGGCGGATTTCTCGTATAGCCGGCTGGATGAGCCGTAGCCGGCCCCATACAGCGCCGGCGCCACCGGTTCCCCGGATCGCAGATTCTGTTTCAAGCGTTCAAGCCGGATCGAATCCCAATATTGGCGGGGCGTGATCCCCATCGCCTTCTTGAAGACCCGATGCAGATGATGCGGGCTGACGCCGGTCGCCGCGGCGAGCGCCTCGAGGCTTGGCGCCTGTTCGTCGGAGGCCTCGATTTCCTGGCAGGCGCGGCGAACCGCGACCAGTTGTGGGTCATTCGCGCCTTTTGGTTGACCGCCGCATTTACGGCAGGCGCGGTATCCCGCTTTCTCGGCCTCGGCGCCGTTTTCGTAAAAGCTTACATTGCGCCGCGCTGGTTGGCGGCTGGAGCAACTGGGCCGGCAGTAGATGCCGGTCGTCGCGACCGCGTAGACGAAGCGTCCATCCGCGTCGGCTTGCTTGCCGACCACCGCGTTCCAGCGGGCGTCCTCGGTGGCGAAAGTATCGGGGTGCAACATCGTTGACATGACAGGCTCACTCCCATGACTGAACATGCTGCTTTTTACGGCTATGGCGGGCAAGCCTCTATCCGGCGATTGATCTCGAATTGAAGCCCGGCTTCAAGATAACCGAGGGAACCTTTTTGCCGGTGGTTAGGCGCTTACTGGCTTGAAAAGACTTTCTTTAATAGATCGGTCGACCGGGCCGCCGGGTTGTTGCGGATCGCGGCTTCCTCGCGACCGAGATAAAGGAACAGCGCGTTGAGCGCCTTTTGCACCACATGCGCGGTGAGGTCGCCCTTCACATCGGGAACCAACGGCACGGCTTTGTATTGGTTCATGAAGGCGTCGTAGGATTTCACCGCGCCGGTTTCGGCCAGCGCCTCCTCAACGATAGGCGCGAAACGCTGTTTCAACGGCTGTGTCGTGGTGCGTTGGAAATACTTGGTCGCGGCGTCGTCGGGGCCGTTCAGGATGCCCTGGGCGTCTTGCCAACTCATCGCCTTGATCGCGTCACCAAAGGCGGCGGTTGCTTCCGGCAAGGCTTTCTCGGCTCCCTTGTTGAGCGCTGTTTCCAACTCCTGCCCGAGGCTTCCATAGCCGATCTTGTCCAGGACGGATTGCGCGGTTCGCATGGTCTTGGGCAGCGGAATGTGAACCGCCGGATCATTCTCGAAGCCGCCGGCCGTGCCGAGTTGACCGATCACCCGTTGCGCGCCGACCCAGATCGCCTCGGTTAGGCCGTTGGAAATTTCCGAAGTCGATAGACCACCGGACGCGCCACCTTGGCCGATTTTGCCTAGCAATCCCTTGGCGGAATCCAGCAAGCTTGATTGCGCGTTCGCGGGCACCGCCGGATGCAACAGGCCGATGGTCATCACGCCAACGACCAGGACTCTTCCGAGGAAACGGGACATCTTCACCTCTTGGCTAGGCCACAACCGCGTCATAGGCCGCGATTGCGGCGGCTTCGACGAGATCGTTGACGGTGGCGTTCATCTGGACGATCTGCACCGGCTTCTCCAGACCGATCAGCATCGGGCCGATGATCGTGCCGCCGCCCACCGCTTGTAACAGCTTGTAGCTGATATTCGCGGAATGCAGCGCCGGCATGATCAGAACATTGGCTGGGCCGGACAGGCGGCAAAATGGATAATTCGCCCGAAGCGACATATCCAACGCCACATCGACGTTCATTTCGCCGTCATATTCGAAGTCGACGTTGCGCTCATCGAGGGCCTGAACACCGGCGCGAATACGCTGCATGTGCTCGCGATGCGGATAGCCGAAATTCGAGAATGACAGCAGAGCCACGCGGGGTTCGTGCCCGAAGGCGCGGGCTCGTTCCGCCGTCTGAACAGCGATATCGGCCAAGGCCTCGGGATCGGGAAGCTCGTTGATATTGGTATCGGCGATGAACAACGTGGTCGATCGGGTCACCACGACACTGCAGGTCATCAACCGCTGGCCCGGCTTGGGATCCAACACCCGCGTGACATATTCGTGGTTGACGCCGAAACTCCTGGTGACGCCGGTCACCATGGCGTCGGCGTGCCCGTGCGCCACCATCGAGGCGGCGAAGACGTTGCGGTCCTGATTGATCATTCGCTGGACGTCGCGGAACAGATGGCCGCCACGCTGCAGGCGTTTATAAAGGTTGGCCGTATAGTCCTCGTTATGCACCGACAGCCTGGCGTTGTGGATCTCAAGATCCGTCGAGGAAGCGAGCCCGAGACGGGCCATGGTCTCGCGCACGGTCTCCTCGCGACCGATCAGGATCGGATCGCCATAGCCGGCGGATTTGAACGCGATCGCGGCCCGGATGACCCGTTCCTCCTCGCCCTCGGCGAAGACCACGCGCTTCGGCGATTGGCGCACCCGGGTATGAATGCCGCTGAGTGCGTTGGCGGTTGGGTTGCGCCGGGCTCGCAGCTCGGCCTCATAGGCTTGGAAATCCTCGATCGGACGTTGGGCCACACCGGAGTCCATGGCGGCGCGCGCGACCGCCGACGAGACCTTGACGATCAGACGCGGGTCGAAGGGCGCCGGAATAATGTACTCGCGTCCGAACTGGAGCGGCTTGCCGTAGGCGGCGCTGACCTCATCGGGAACATCCTCGCGGGCCAGTTCGGCGATGGCGTTGGACGCGGCGATCTTCATGGCGTCGTTGATTTCCGAGGCTCTCACGTCAAGCGCGCCGCGGAAGATATAGGGAAAACCGAGGACATTGTTCACCTGGTTCGGATAGTCCGAACGGCCCGTCGCCATGATCGCGTCGGGCCGGATCTCGGCGACTTCCTCCGGCGTAATCTCGGGGTCGGGGTTGGCCATGGCGAAGATGATCGGGTTGTCCGCCATGGATTTGACCATATCGGCGGAGAACGCGCCTTTCGCGGACAGGCCAATGAGAATATCCGCGCCGGCGGCGGCGTCCTCCAGGCTTCGGGCGTCGGTCTCCACGGCATGCGCGGATTTCCACTGGTTCATCCCGGCCTCGCGGCCCTGATAGATGACGCCACGAGAATCGCACATGATGACGTTATCGTGCGGTACCCCCATGGCCTTGATCAGCTCGACTCCCGCGACCGATGCCGCTCCGGCGCCGTTGACGACGATCTTGGAGGTCGCGAGATCACGGCCGGTCAGATGCAGGGCGTTGATAAGCCCGGCCGCCGTGATGATCGCGGTTCCGTGCTGGTCATCGTGAAAGACCGGGATGTCGAGCAGTTCCTTCAGGCGTTGCTCGATGATGAAACATTCCGGCGCCTTGATATCCTCGAGATTGATGCCGCCGAAACTCTTGCCGAGGAAGCGCACGCAGTTCACCACTTCGTCGACATCCTCGGTATTGACCTCGAGATCGAGCCCATCGATATCGGCGAATTTCTTGAACAGGACCGCCTTGCCCTCCATGACCGGCTTGGCCGCCTGGGCGCCGATATTGCCGAGTCCCAGAACCGCCGTTCCGTTCGAGATGACGGCGACGATGTTGCCCTTGGCCGTATAATCATAGGCCTTGGAGGCATCCCGATGGATCTCCATGCAGGGCACCGCGACGCCCGGCGAATAGGCGAGCGAGAGGTCACGCTGGGTGTTGAGTGGCTTGGTGGGCGCGATTTCGAACTTGCCGGGCTTGCCGAGCGCGTGGAAATCCAACGCGTCCTGATCCGTCTGTCGCTTGGCGTCGTCCATGGGAGTGTTTCCTCTATCGGTTTCGCGGCGACCGTTGCGCCATCGTTTTTTTCTATTGGGACATGGCGAGGGTTGTGAATCAACAGCGGATACAAAGTCGGGTGATGGCGACCGAGGGGGACGGCATGTTAAGGTCGCCTCTGATTCAGGCGCAATCAACGGCAAGTACGACTCTGTGACAGCGGAACAAGACCCGGGCTCCGAGACAACCCGCCCACGTGATGGCGGCGATCAAGCTGGCGCGGCGTCGACCGCCGGGCTGACGCCGATGCTGGTCCAATTCTTCGAGATCAAGCAGGCGCATCCCGATGCGTTGCTGTTTTTTCGCATGGGCGACTTCTACGAACTGTTTTTCGATGACGCCGTGGCCGCCGCCGGCGCGCTGGATATCACCCTAACCAAGCGGGGCCGCCATAACGGCGACGACATCCCCATGTGCGGCGTGCCGTTCCACGCCGCCGATGCTTATCTCGCCCGGCTTATCCGCAAGGGCTTTCGCGTCGCCATCTGCGATCAGGTCGAGGACCCGGCGGAAGCACGCAAGCGGGGCTCGAAATCCGTGGTCAAACGGGCGGTCTCTCGCGTTGTAACCCCCGGCACGGTCACCGAAGACACCTTGCTGGAGGCACGCAGCCATAACTATCTCGCGGGTTTAGCCGAAGCCCAAGGCGCCCTGGGTCTTGCCTGGGTGGATGTGTCCACCGGTGCGTTGCAGGTTCAGCTAACCGACGCCGCGGGTCTAGCCGCGACGCTGGCCCGGATCGGACCGAGTGAGCTTCTGGTGCCGGACCGGTTACTGAACCAGGACGGGCCCGGCGCCGCGATCGCTGCGCATCTAGAGGATTGGCGCGCGGTCCTGGCGCCGATGCCTTCCAGTCGCTTTGACAGCGCCAACGGAACCAAACGTCTGGAAACCCTGTTCGGGGTTGGGGCGCTGGAC
>JADHLJ010000362.1 GCA_016780745.1 Alphaproteobacteria bacterium
TTGAGCCGGGCCGTCGCCATGGTCGTGATTTCGCTCGCGACGCCCACCATCGCGCAATCCAGCGGACCAATCCCGGTGGTCGCGACCTTCTCGATCCTTGGCGACATGGTGAAACGCGTTGGGGGCGAGCATGTAGAAGTAACGACCCTCGTCGGCGCGAACGGTGACGCCCATGTCTATCAGCCGACACCCGCCGATGCTCGCGCGGTCAATAGCGCCCAACTGCTATTCGTGAATGGCCTCGACTTCGAGGGTTGGATTGATCGTCTTGTCAGCGCGTCGGGCTTCACGGGGAAGCGCGTCGTCGCGACCAAGGGAATTGAACCGATCGCGTTCGAGGAAGGCGAGCCCGCTCATAAGGTGCATGACCATCATGATCATGGCGCCTTCGACCCCCATGCCTGGCAAAGCCTTCGGCTCGCCGAGTTCTATGTAGAAAACATCATGCTCGCCCTGGCCCAAGCGGACCCGGACAACGCGGCGCAATACTATCGGAACCGTGCCGCCTACCTCGCGGAGATCCGGGCGCTCGAAGCCGAGGTCAGCGCTTTGATGGCGACTATTCCCGAGAACAAGCGGACGGTCGTCACGCCACATGACGCATTCCAGTATTTCGCGGCGGACTACGGCTTGGTCTTCAAGGCGCCCCAGGGGTTGAGCACCGAGAGTGACGCCTCCGCCTCCGATGTCGCCAAGCTGATCCGTCAGATCCGCGAAGAGGGCATTTCCGCCTATTTCGTGGAAACGATCACCGACAACCGCATGGTCGACCAGATCGGGCGGGAAACCGGGGCCACTAGGGGCGGCACGCTCTATTCGGGCGCACTTTCCGCCGCCGACGGCCCGGCGGCCACGTACCTCGACATGGTCCGACATAACACGGCCACGCTCGCCGCGGCACTCGGATCGTGAACCAGCCAGACAGTTCGAAACACTTTTGAAAAAGTACGTTGAGTCTAGGGGAATCATCATGATCAGGAAGCAGTCACTTTACGCGGGTACTTTGGCCGTCCTTCTTGGGGCCACGGCCATATCTTCGCCAGCCTTGGCCCAGAGTCTGGAGGAGCGCCTGAACGCGCTGGAGCAGGACTATGTGAAGCTCCTGGTCCGTGACCGCGAGAAGCAGGAAGAGATCGAAACACTTCGAGGCGAACTAGAGCGGCTGCGCCGAGGAGACAGGACGACTGGGCATGCCGGGCACGGAGACGCCCATGGACATGGTCACGGCCATGCCGGTGAGGGCGAAAAGACCCAGCACGCCGCGAGCGCGCCAAAACCCGCCGCCAAGGACTCTCATGGGCATTCCGAAGGCAAGGATGGTCATGAAGGCCACGGCGGGCACAATGACCATCATGGGGATCACCATGGGCACTCGAATGGATATGATTCGGTCCTGCTCGAAACAGACGATCTGATCGTGTACTCGCCTTCAATCGGCGTCGATGTCTCCTTCTACCAGGATGACGGCACGGCCTCCTTGGAAAGCCGACTGGAGGAACTGGAAGGCTTCGGCGGTGGTCACGCGCATGGCGAAGAGGGCGGCGGCGAAGAGGAGCATGGTCTCGAAGACGGCTTCAATATCCGTCACGCGGAGGTCGGCCTCGCCGTGGGGCTGAAAGGTGTAGGCCGAGCTCAGGTGCTGTTCAACGCCAGCGAGAACAATGTGGAGGCCGAGGAGGCGTTTGTCGTGTCCGAGCGGCTCGTCGATGTTTTCACGCTGAAGGCGGGCAAGTTCCGAAGCGGTTTCGGCTTTTTCAACGCCAGTCACTCACCGGAGTGGAATTTCGTCAACCAGCCTCTGTCCCACTTCGCGATCTTGGGAGATCATGGCCTGGACGGGACCGGAGGCCAGGTCGTCATGACGCCCGGGGATGGCCGGGTCACGCTCGGACTTGAGGCATTCAACGGCGAGGGGGAGACGTTGTTTTCCCGTGTCGACGAGATCGAGGGACAGGACAATCCGGGCGTTGTCGTTGGTTGGGTCAAGGCCGATGTTTTCAACACGCCCGAGAGTCGGCTCCGTCTCGGCCTCGCCGGCGGATACGGTATTCATCAACAGGAACTCGAGGAGCATGGCCACGAGGAAGGTGAAGAAGAAGGCGGCGAAGAGGAGGAGCGGCAGGGCGACGGTCATGCCTGGTTCGTCTCTCCTGGCTTTGAATTCACCAAACAGGGCGATGGCCCCCGGCTCGAGGGAGATTGGGTCGTTCGCGGCGAATATCTCTATCGCCTGAAGGATCTGGATATCGTCGGCGAGTCCGAAAGCTATGAGGCGGAACAGGACGGTTTCTATCTGGAGGCCCTGTACGGCGTGACACCCAGCATCCAAGTGGGCGCGCGTTTCGATCAGATCGGCTTGGTCAACTCGGTCAAGGACGAGGGCGAGGAAACCAGTTTCGACAGCAGCCAACAGATCTCCCTCGTGGGGTCCTACTGGCCGCGTGACTGGGCGCGAATAAGCGTGCAGTTGGGCTATGGAGACTACGCCTTCGAGGATCGAGGCGACGAGGTACTGTTCGGCTCCTTGCGCTTCACCATGATGCTTGGCCCCCATCTCCATTGATGGTGGGTGGCTTGAAGGCCGTGATCCGAACCTTGGTGACGCTACTTCTGGCGACTTCCAATCTGGCGGCGATGGCCAATTGGGCGCCGACCGCCGCGCACCCGCATGTCTGGATCGACTTGCGCGGTACCGTCGTCCTCGACGCGAAAGGCCAGGTCACCGCAATCGAACAAGAATGGCTGTTCGACCCATTTTATACGATCTTCGCCACGGAAGGGCTTTCCGGAGCGGAGGACGCATTGACATCGCTCGCCAGGGAAAATCTCGGGAATCTGCGATCACATGATTACTTCACCGAGGTGCGCGCGGATGGCGCGAAGGCGCCGCTTGGGACGGTGAGTGTGTTCGAATCCGAGCTGCGCGGTGGACGGCTTTGGATGCGTTTCGTGGTGCCGCTGGTCACCGCCATCGACCCGACCAAGCGGGTCCTCACCTACGCCGTTTTTGATCCGACCTACTATATAGAAATCCTGCATTTGGAAGATTATGTGGTCGCGTTTCGCGGTGCCGGAGCGAGCGATTGCTCCGGCTACATCGTGCCACCGAGCCCTTCCACCGAGGCTGTGATGCTGGCGCAAGCCATGGACCGGGACGCGGCACCGGACAATATGCTCGGCGGGATCTTCGCCGAACGCGTGGAAGTCTCTTGCCGATAGCGCGCCAAAGGCTGTTCTTGGCCGCCGGAGTCTTCGCCTTCTTGATGGCGGGCGCTATCTGGGTCCTTATGTTGGTCGATGGCGGCGGCGGTTTCTGGTCAAACGTAGCTCTGGATATCCAAGCCGCTCAAAGAGACCTTCATCGCCAACTAGCGGCGGCGATGGAGGCGGTACAGAGGCAAGGCGCCACCGCCGCGGGAGCGCTTGTGGTCCTTAGTTTTCTTTATGGCGTTTTCCACGCCGCCGGGCCGGGCCACGGCAAGGTCGTTATCTCGACTTATCTTATGACGCAAGAGAGCCAGTTGCGCCGGGGCGTCGTGTTGTCGATGCTAGCGGCTCTCACCCAAGGGTTGACCGCGATACTAGTCGTCGAGGCAATGGTCGGTGTTCTTGGGTTGACGTTTAGGTTGACCAAGACGACGGCGGCGAGCCTTGAGCTTATCAGTTATGGGTTTGTTGCTCTCGTCGGGGGCTTGCTCGTGTTGACGAGGGCACGGCGCCTATTGGCCAGTCCAATATTTGTACAGCCCGAAACAGCCGGTCAAATCGAGCATTCGCACAAACCCGGCGGATCCTGCTCAGACTGCGGTCACGGCCATGGGCCGTCGCTTACCGATATGGATGTGCCAATTTCTCCGCGCACCTTGTTTGGAGTAATTCTGTCGGTCGGCATTCGGCCCTGTAGTGGAGCCGTGATCGTGTTGATCGCCGCGCACGCCATGGAGCTAAAGTGGGCCGGATGGGGGGCGGTACTCGCCATGTCGATTGGGACCGGCTTTACCGTTTCATCCTTGGCGGTTCTCTCGGTACATGGCCGCAAGATGGCATTGCGTTTGGTGACAATGTTCCCAAGCCGCGCGCCGATAGCCGGTGCGGTTATCGATTTCGTCGGTTTGGCGGGAGGAACTGCTATTCTTTTGGTGGGCGCGCTTCTATTTCATGCGGCATGGAGCGCTCCCTTTCATCCGTTAGGATGAACTGTCTAACCCGCATACTGCTTCCGTTGCGGACTCGGGTTCGAAATTCTTGTGAAATGATATAACGTATCGAGAATGTCTCTTTGGGCCTCTTTTCTGGGAACCAATCAATGCGCAAGTTTAATCTGGTCCTGCCTCTGGCCGTGGCAATTGGAATGTTCGTGAGTGGGACTCACGCAAGCGAGGCGAAGACGTTGAAAGCTCACGAGCATGGCGTCGGCAAGCTCAACATCGCGTTCGAGGCCTCTCGGGTGGTAATGGAGTTTGAGGCGCCTGGAGCGGATATCGTTGGGTTTGAACATCCCGCCGAGACTGCGGAGGACAAGGCCAGCATCCGGTCCGCGCTGGATATCCTCAAGAAACCGTTTGCCCTGTTCGTGTTCCCCAGGGAGGCCAAATGCACCGTGATAATGGCGTCCGCCGAACTGTATGGCGAGGAGGATGATCACGATCATGGCCATGAAAAGGAGCATGGCCATGACTATAAAGAGAAGCACGCCGCCGCGCATCATGGAGAAGGCGAAAAGGGTAAGGACGAAGAAGAGCATCACCACGAACATAAGGAACATGGCAAGCACGACGAAGACCATGGCGATCATGATGATGAGCCGTCTCATACCGAGTTTCACGTCGAGTATCAACTGAACTGCGATGAGATCGACCAGGTTGACGCGATAGAATTCGTCTACTTCTCGACGTTCCCAAATGCCAGGGAGGTGGAGATCCAGTTGATCTCAAACAAGGGTGCCCAAGGGTTTGAGGTGGAGCGTGACGATCCGGTCTTGAACCTCGACGGTCGGATCTGACAGCCCGATCGGTTGCGGCAAACTCGTCGCGTGCATACGACCCACAAGTGACGCGCACTCGTGGATACCCCAGAGCGTTTCGTTGTTGTCCTCGCGTCGTCGGCCTTATCGCTTTGAAGGGCGTCCGTTTGGACAGTTGGCCTAGTAGTGTGAACCTTATAGGCGAGCGGTTGTGACGGCTAGTGGTTCCCACTTAACGTACGAGTGCGATTAGGGATTCCCCATACCTCGCGCATCTGCGAGTCTTTCAGATGCGTACAGGAATCACGATCACACTTAATTCGACCGACCGGCTTCGTCTTGAAGGCGTTGTCGGCG
>JADHLJ010000363.1 GCA_016780745.1 Alphaproteobacteria bacterium
GAACCGCGCGCCCCAATGCCGACCGCCGCCATCGTGATGATCGCCATGCCAGCCCCAGCGCCCGATCATCATCCCGCCGATGAGTAGATTGAGGGCAAGGGATAGGAACAGCGCGATGGACAGGGTTTTCGTGCGTGACCAGCTCATTGCAGGCTCTCCTCGATGTCGCCGCCCGCGGCCGCGATGACGGCGACGAAGGCCTCGGTGTCGGCGGTGGAAGCGGAGGCGGAAAAGTCTTCTTGCGGTAGCCCGATGCCGACCATCACGCCGATGACGGCGGCGAGGGCAAGACCGGACGCCGGCTGCCAGATCGCGCCGAAGGGCCAAAAATCGCGCAAGGTATCGGCCAGGCGCGCCGGGCGCTGCTCTGGGATAGCGGCTATTCTTGTTTGCAGGGCCAGCGTCGGGGGCGGTGTGGCGTGGCCTCCTAGAAGGCTGTCGAGGCCAGCCTCGTCCCGCATCGCGCGCTTGGCCTCCGTCGAGCTTTCCAGCGCCAGCAGCGCGGCGGCGCGTTCCTCCTCCGGCCAGCGCTCCGGCTTGGCGCCGTAACTGGCGATAATCTCCAGCAGTCGCGTTTCGGTCATGATGCTCATTTCTCGGCTCCGATCAGATCGGCGGCTTCCTCGATCAAGGCGACGCGCAGCGCGCGTCTGGCGCGGGACAGGAGGGATTCCAGCGCCTCGACGGATATATCCATGATGCTCGCGGCCTCGCGGGCGGGCAATTCCTGGTAGTGCACGAGCACGATGGCGCCGCGCTGGCGTTCCGGAAGGTCGGCCAGGGCCAGATCGAGGCGCCGCGCGACATGGCTGTCTTGGATACGCTGATCCGCGGACGCGTCCTCGCTGGCCGGATCGAGGGGCTCGATCGGCACCGTCGGACGGCGGGCGCGCAGCCTGTCGATGCACAGATTATAGGCGATGCGGTGCAACCAGGTCGCGACGGTGGCGTTGGGCTTCCAGCGCCCGGCCTGACGCCAGACGCGCAGGAAACATTCCTGGGCCACGTCCTCGGCCTCGCTCGGCTCGCCGAGCAACCGCCAGGCCAACCCGTGAACCCGCCCGAGATGACGGTCCGAGAGCGCGCGGAATGCGGCCGGATCTCCATTCGAGACCCGGCGCATCAACTCCGCGTCCTCGGCGCGCGCGCTTGTCATGTCAGCGGTTCCGTCGGGCATCGTGCTCCCGCCACCTTAGCCGTTTCGCGAGGCCTAGTGGTGGCCGTGTTCGCGCTTGTGCATGCGATGACGTTTCGCCGACATCTTGGCCATGCGTTCGATATCGGCCTTCTCGATATTACCATCGCCATTCTCGTCGAGATGATGCATCCACTTGCCGCGATGACGGGCGAACTCATCGGCGCCGACGATACCGTCGCCGTCGGTGTCCATCCGCACCAACATCCGTTGCATCCGATCGGCCCGAAACTTCGCGATCATTGCGTCGAGTTCCGCCACGCTCAGCGCGCCGTCGCCATTGCCGTCGGAGGCCTTGAACAAATTCAGGCGGTAGTCGTGCACCTCCTTCTGGGTGACGGTGCCGTCCTTATCCGCGTCGGCGGCGGTGAACATCTCCATCATCAGCGCGGCGTGGGGGAATTTGTGGGCCTTGAGTTTCGTGTCGGCCATGACGACGCCGAGGGGCAGGGCGGCGGCGAGGACAACCAGGGCGGATTTTCCAACGAGGTTCATCTTGATCTCCGGATTGGGGGCGGGGTGAAATCACGACCGGTATTGGCCGTCTGATCCTTAAACCGTGGCCGCGCGAAATTCCGTCGCGAGAAAAAGCGAATGCGTGATCGTGGTGACGACGGTCGTGGTGGGTCTTTTACGCGGGGCGTCGAGACGATAGGGTGGGGCTAATCAACGAACACCCGCCCGGAGGAGCTCTCATGGCCACCAAGGACAAAGTCATCATCACCTGCGCCGTCACCGGCTCGATCCACACGCCGACGATGAGCCCGCATCTGCCGATTACGCCGGATGAGATCGCCGAGGCTTCGATCGGTGCCTGGGAGGCGGGCGCCTCGATCATTCATCTGCACGCGCGCAACCCCGACGGCAGTCCGACGCCCGACCCCAAGGTGTTCAATCAGTTCCTGCCCCGCATCAAGCAGTCCACCGACGCGGTCGTGAATATCACCACCGGTGGGGGCCACGGCATGACCCTGCAGGAGCGCCTGGAGGGCCCGCTGGCGGCCAGCCCGGAGATGACCTCGCTCAACATGGGCTCGATGAATTTCGGCCTGTTCCCGATCCTCGACAAGATGACCGAGTTCCAGCACGAGTGGGAGCGCAAGCATCTTGAGAATTCGCGCGATTTCATTTTCCGCAACACTTTCAAGGATATCGAGTATATTCTTAAGGAATTGGGAGAGGGTCACGGCACGCGGTTTGAGTTCGAGTGCTATGACATCGGGCACCTCTACAGCTTGGCGCATTTCCTCGACCGGGGCCTGGTGAAGCCACCGCTTTTCGTGCAGTCGATCTTCGGCATTCTCGGCGGTATCGGCGCGGATGAGGAGAACCTCATGCATGCCCGCCGGATCGCCGACAAGCTGTTCGGGGATGACTATCAGTGGTCGGTCCTGGCGGCGGGCCGTCACCAGATGAACTTCGTGACCATGGCGGCCATGCTGGGCGGCAATGTGCGCGTCGGCCTGGAAGACAGCCTCTATATCTCCAAGGGCAAGCTGGCCGAGTCCAACAAGGATCAGGTGGCCAAGATCCGCCGCATCGTCGAGGACCTGTCCCTTGAGGTCGCGACCCCGGCCGAGGCGCGCGAGATGCTCGGTCTCAAGGGCGGGGACATGGTGAACTTCTAGGCGCCAGGAGACGAGCGATGGCGCCCAGGGTCTTCGACTTCACCGCGGCGATCGTCCGCCGGCCCGCCACCACGGTGGTGAATGGCCTGCGCGCCGTCGATACCGGGGCGCCGAGCGTGGCGGGGGTTCGCGCCGAGCATGACGCCTATATCGCCGCGCTCGGACGGGCCGGCGCGGCGGTGACCGTGCTGGACCCGCTGGAGGACTATCCCGATTCGATCTTCGTCGAGGATCCCGCGCTGGTATTCGGCGAGGCCGCGATTCTACTGCGTCCAGGGGTGGAGAGCCGGGCCGGCGAGGTGGCGGCCATCGCGCCGGTCTTGCGGGGGCGGTTTCCCCAGGTGTTGGAGCTGGAAGCCGGCTATGTGGATGGTGGCGATGTTCTGGTCACGCCGGACCGGGTGATGATCGGCCTATCCGCGCGAACCGACCGGCAAGGCGCGGATGAGCTGATCGCGCTCTTGAAGCGGATCAACCGCCGGGGTGAGATTTTCCACACCCCCGAGGGCGTGCTGCATTTCAAGTCCGATTGCGCCCTGGTGGATGAGGGCACCGTCCTGTCCACGACCCGCCTTGCCGCCTCGGGAGTGTTCGACGCGTTTCGCGTCATCGAGACGCCGGCGGGCGAGGAGGGCGCGGCCAACGCGCTGCGGGTGAACGACACGGTGTTCGTGGGCGCGGATTTCCCGGGGACCATTGATCTCTTGCGTCGAGAGGGGCTTTCGGTGGAGCCGCTCGCGACCGGAGAGATCGCCAAGATCGACGCCGGGCTGTCCTGCATGTCCCTGCGCTGGTGGGACGGCGAAGACAAGGCGAGCGACTGATGCCGACGTATAAGGGTAGCTGTCACTGCGGCGATATCCGGATAGAGCTTGAAAGGCCCGAGCCGATCGATCGTCTGTTGGAATGCGATTGTTCGATCTGCACCAAGAAAGGGATTGTCCATACCCCCGCCGAGAACCATGAAATTCGGATGACCCAAGGGGCGGACAAGCTGGCGCTCTATCGATTTGGCACCGGCGAGGCGCGGCACGAATTCTGTCCTCGATGTGGGATCCATGTTCTCGGTCGCCCGCGCAGTCATCCCGAGCGCCAGACCGTTAACGCGCGGTGCCTGGAAGATTATTGGGATTTGCGGAGGCGTTTGACGGTGGTCCAGTTCGATGGCCAAAACCACCCGAAGGACCAAGCGGAATAGCCGCCAGTGCAACCGAGGCTGGCGAGTTATCGCTTCTCAACGGATACGATCACTCAATGCATCCAAGGCTCAATAGATCCTGATGCTCAATCGATTTTTGGGTGCAACGACGGTTATCGTCCGACGCGGCGTCAGGTGAAGGTCGCCGCCCAATACATTCCCTCGCCCCATTTCGGATTCGGCATCATGATCGGGCCGATGAAGATATTTTCCAGCAGGCCTAGTTTGGCGTGCCGAATATTGAAAAGTTCATGCTCGCGGATATTGACCGGGATTTGACAGCGGAACAGCAGAGAGAAGGGGGGGCGTAACCCGTTGGGCAGGATCGGCGCATCTTGAATGGTGACCTCAACAAGAGTGATCGGCAAGGACCCGTTCACCCCTTCGATATGGAACTCATCCCCGACATAGGGTTTGAAATGTTCTCCGCGATAGATGGACCAATCGGTGGCTATGGCAATGTCCAATTCGAACGATGAAAACCCGTGGCCCGGCAATGCCAGACCACGGGTTGTTTCACAACCGATTAAGCGCCGCGCGCCTAATTACGTGACGGATAGATGCCGTCCTGGGCGATGCAATAATTGATGACCAGACGCGGCCCCAGGATGCTGAAGGCTTCGCTGCCACCGTTGTTATCCACGGTAACCGAGCCGCCGCCGCCGCCGCCGCCGGTGATTTCGAGGCCTCCGAGTTCCACCTCGGTGTTACCAAAGCCGCCACCAGGTCCATACATCGGGTTGGTGCCGCCGCCGCCGCTCAAAAACGCGCCGGCGGAAGGCGTGGCGCTATCCGCGGCGCTTGTCCAGGCCTTGAGTTTCCCGGCCGCGGGCGTGCCGCCGCTGCCGTCGGGCGTGAACGCCGCGTTGTGCGAATGGCTTGGCATTTCAGCGACGGAATGGGTGTGTGTTTCGCCTCCCGCTTGCTGACCCATCCGCCAATCGTAAAAGCTACCGGGATGCCGGCCTTTGGCCATTGGCGAGCGCCCACGGAGATCCGGGTATGCAAAAGTCGTCCGTCCGTCGCCGCCGAAGTTGGTTCCGAGAAGCGAGAAGAGTGTCTGTTGCTGCGAAATCGCCACGACCTGACCAGCGCAGAACGCCCAGGTTCGAGGCGCGAAATTGAACGCGAAACTCGCGATCATTCCTATAAACCCGGATTTCCCAGGTGGACCGTTCATTTAGCGCCAGCGCTGCGCGATTGTGGTATAAATATCAGTATGTTGAGTTGGTCGGAGGGCGGGTCCAATGCGGAACCCAGAGGGTGAAGCCAATATGCCGCCTTAGCG
>JADHLJ010000364.1 GCA_016780745.1 Alphaproteobacteria bacterium
CATCGCCCGGCTGGACCTTGTCGACGCCGAGATCCAGCCCCTGGCGGATCACGCCGATCCCGGTGGTGTTGATGAACAGCTTGTCGCAAGCCCCCTTGTCCACGACCTTGGTGTCGCCGGTGACGATGCTCACCCCCGCCTCGGCGGCGGTTCGGGCCATGGAGAGCGCGATATCCCGCAGGACCTGGACGTCCAGGCCCTCCTCGATGATCACGCCACAGGTGAGGTAAAGCGGCTTGGCCCCACCCACCGCGAGATCGTTGACCGTGCCGCAGACCGCCAGCTTTCCGATATCGCCGCCGGGGAAGATCATCGGGTGGACGACATAGGAATCCGTGGTCACCGCCAGTCGGTCGCCGATGCTCGCCAGATCGGCCAGGCGAAACCGCGCCTGATCCTCGAGCGGCGCCAGCGCGTCATTGTCGAAGGCCGAGACGAAGGCGTCATCGATCAGGTCGCGCATCGCCTTGCCGCCCCCGCCATGGGCCATGGTGACCTTGGGCACATTCACCTTGCCCAGACGGCGGCGCTTTTCCTGGACCGGCTTAAGCTCGACGACGGTGCTGCTCATGACGCCTCCGCGGCCTGGGTTTCGCCGGCATGGGCGTCATCGGCCCCGATCGCCGCCCGCAGATCGTGAATTTTTTCCACGTCGCCGTATTGGTAATAGGCGGCGCAGGCTCCCTCGGAGGAGACCATCAGCGCGCCGAGCGGGGTTTCCGGGGTGCAGGCACCACCGAAGACCTTGCATTCCCAGGGCTTGATCACCCCCTTCAGCACCTCGCCGCATTGACAGGATTTGGGGTCGGCGATCTTGATCGACTGGATCGCGAATTTACGCTCGGCGTCAAAGCGAGCGTATTCCTCACGGATGCGCACGCCGGAATGATCGATCGAGCCGAGACCGCGCCACTCAAAGAACTCGCGCAGCTCATAAACCCGGCCAATCGCGTTCAACGCCACCATGTTGCCCTCATCGGGTACCACGCGGGCGTACTGGTTCTCGACCTCGGAGCGGCCCTCGTCGATCTGCTTCAACACCATCCAGACCGCGTGCAGCACATCCAGCGGCTCAAATCCGGCGACCACCAACGGCTTGCCGTATTGCTCGGCGATGAAATTATACGAGGCGTTGCCGATCACCATGCTGACATGGCCCGGGCCGAGGAAGCCGTCGAGTTGCAGTTCTGGCGAATCCAGGATCGCCTTGACCGTCGGGATGATGGTGATGTGATTGCAGAACAACGAGAAATTCTCGATACCCTCGGCCTCGGCCTGGAGCACGGTCATCGCGGTGCTGGGCATGGTGGTCTCGAAGCCGAGGCCGAAGAACACCACTTCCTTGCCGGGATTGTCCTTGGCCAGTTGCAGGGCGTCGAGGGGCGAGTAGACCATGCGCACGTCGGCGCCCTCGCTTTTCGCCTGCAGCAGGCTCTTCTTGGAGCCCGGCACCCGCATGGCGTCGCCGAAGGTGGTGAAAATGACGTTCGGGATCTCGGCCAGGGTCACGCAGTCATCGACCCGGCCCATCGGCAGAACACAGACCGGACAGCCCGGGCCATGCACCAGCTCTATTTCGTCCGGTAGCATCGTTTCGATGCCGTAGCGGAAGATCGCGTGGGTGTGACCGCCGCACACTTCCATGATCTGCAGAGGGCGATCGCGGCCGGCTTGCAGCTTGTCAACCAGCGCGCGGATCTCCGTCAGCAGGTATTTGGCTTTCTCCGGGTCTCTGAACTCATCGACGTATTTCACGTCACCCTCCCCTGGTTCGTTCCATCACCGTCCGCTTAACGCGCGCCAGCCGTCGCGAGCGCGCCGCGATCATCGGCCAACAAGCTGTGCACCAGATCCCAGAGCACGTGATAGATCGTCACGTGGCACTCCTGGATGCGGTGGATACTGTCCGAGTCGACCACCAGACAGTGATCGAGCCCGATCGCGGCCATCTCGCCGCCGCTCATTCCCGCCATGCCGATGGTGACGAGCCCCATCTCCTTGGCCTTAACGAAAGCCTTGACGAGATTGCGTGAATTGCCGCTGGTCGAAAGTCCGATCAGGGCGTCGCCTGCCCGGCCCTGGGCGATGACCTGACGGGTGAAGATATGATCGAAGCCGACATCGTTGCCGACCGCGGTCAGCATCGTGCGGTCGGCGCTCATATCGATGGCGGTGAGCGCCGGACGACCGGCGGTAACCGGGTGCTGGAATTCCACCGCCACATGGGCGGCGTCGCAACTGGAGCCGCCATTGCCCATGGTGAACAGCCGGCCATTGCCGCGATAGCAATCGGCGATCGCGCCGGCGGCATCGATGACGGCCTGGGTGTGGTCGGTGAAAAATCCGTCGATCACCGCGCGGTGGTTGGCGCGCTTCTCGTCCACCGCCGTCAGCAACGCCGCGTTCATCGCCCCCGGGTCCTGCTTTTTGCCGTGCAGGAAAGGGTAAAGCGACTGGATGGTTTTGTTGTCGTCGCCGGCCATCAGGTCATGCCGATCCCGAGGCTTGCATCGCCGCCAGTTCCTCCTGAACCTCGCCGAGATCGTTCAGGACTTGCAGGGTCGCGGCGGCCTCGGCCTCGTCGATGCGGCTCATGGCGAAACCGACATGCACGAGAACCCAGTCGCCAATGCAGGACTGGACATCCTCGTCATCCTCGATGACACAGGCCACGTTCACCTCGCGCTGTACGCCGCTGACATCGACCATCGCGAGTTTGCGGTCACTATCGGTGATCTTGACGATCCGTCCGGGAATTCCGAGGCACATCGCGTAGCTCCTTCTAGTTCCGCCGTAACGTCGGCCGTTGGTCCGGTTCGCGGCGATCGATCTCTCGTGCCGCCGCTATCACGGCCTGTCCGAGCGACAGGCCACCGTCATTGCTGGTTACTCCAGATTGCGTGATGCAGGTTAGTTTCTCACGCTCAATTCCAGAAACACAACTCTCCAGCAGAATCTTATTCTGAAAACATCCACCAGATAGAGCAACAGTATCCGGTTTGATGCCGTCATTTTCATTTTTCCTCGCGAATTCGATCGCCAAATCAACAATCGCCTCGGAAAGGCCCAAATGAAAACGGGCGGCGATCACGCCAATCGGACGCTCGATCCGCAGATCCTCGAGCAGGGCGCTCCACAAGGGCGTCGGGTCGAGCTCAATCCGGCCCACCTCCCCCCGCTCGCGCCGCTGAAAACCGTAGCCGCCGAGATCGCGGGCCGCGTCGAGCGCCGCCGCGTCAACCTTGTCCTCGAGCTCCATGGCGCCCTGCCCCTCGAACAATGCCTGGTCCGCGCCAAGACCAAGCGCCGCCGCAACGGCGTCGAACAACCGCCCGCAGGAACTCGCCGGGGGCACGTTCAAGCCACGCGCCAGCATCGCCTCGAAGGTTTCGACAGGCTTTTCCGACAGCCGGCGCGCCAGCGGCAGATCGCCATGGGCGTCGAGAAACCCGTTCCAGCCGAAGGCCTCGCGGAGATGCGCGAAAGTGTTGCGCCAGGGCTCGCGGATCGCCTGGGCGCCACCGATCATCGCCACCGGCTTGAGCGAGCCCAAGCGCCGAAACCCGCGATAGTCGGCCAAGAGAAACTCACCGCCCCAAATAGTGCCGTCGTCGCCAAATCCCAATCCATCCATCGCCACCCCAATGACGGGCGGGCCGTCCAACGCAAGACCATTCTCGGCCATGGTGCTGGCGATATGGGCATGGTGATGTTGAACCTCGTGCAGCCGCGCGCCACTCTCGACCGCGTGCTCGCGCGCGAATTTCGTGGATAGGTATTCCGGATGCATGTCGGCGGCGAGGACTCGCGGTTTGTGTTGGTAGAGCGCGGTGTAAAGCTTCAGATTCTTCTGGTAGTCATCGAAGGTCGCCGCGTCCTCCAGATCGCCCTGATGTTGGGAGAGCACCGCGCCACCGTCCTTGATCAAGCAAAAAGTGGACTTCAACTCGGCGCCAAAAGCGAGGATTTCGGGCGCCCGCTCGAAGCCCTCGGGCAACGCCGTCGGCGCCGGCGCGAAACCTCTCGCCCGGCGCAGCAGATGCGGCCTGCCGGCCATCACGCGCACCACCGAGTCGTCGATCCTGTTGAGGATATCGCGGTCATGGAACAGCACCGCGTCGGCGATGCCCGAGAGCTTGTCCAGCACGTCCGCGTTGTCGATTACCTGAGGCTCGTGCACCACATTGCCGCTGGTCATCACCAGAGGCGCCTCCAGATCCCGCGTAATCGGAAGGTGCAACGGCGTATAGGGCAACATGATGCCGAGGGTCGAAAGACCGGGCGCAACCGATGACGGCAGCGTCTCCGGCCCGTCCGCCTCAAGCAACACGATCGGCGCGGCCGGGCTCGACAATTGTTCGGCCTCCAACTCGGACACCGAACAAAAGCGCCTGACCATCTCCACGTCCCGCGCCATCAGGGCGAAGGGCTTGCCGAACCGACGCTTACGGGCACGCAGCCGGTCGACCGCTTGGGCGTTTGCCGCGTCACAGGCGAGATGAAAACCGCCTAGCCCCCGGATCGCGACAACAGCGCCTTCGCGAAGCAATCGGACCGTCTCGTCGATTGGCGCCGCGTCGAACGCCGCCGGCGGCGTGCTTGCCTCCAGGGGCTTCAACCAAACCCGGGGCCCGCAGTCGGCGCAGGCGATGGGTTGGGCATGAAAACGCCGGTCGGCGGGATCTTCGTACTCCCGCGCGCAATCGGCGCACATGGGGAAATCCGCCATCGACGTGTTCGCTCGGTCATAGGGAATATTTGCGACGATCGAAAAGCGGGGGCCGCAATGGGTGCAATTGGCGAAGGGATAGCGATACCGACGTTCGCCCGGGCCTAGCACTTCATCCCGGCAAGCCGCGCACAAGGCCGCGTCCGGGGCCACGTTGGTGCGCGTGCCACCACCGAGGCTGTCGGCGATCGCGAAATCGGGGAAATCTACAATTCTCGCCAGTCGTTGAACCTCCAGCGCCTCGATCCGGGAAAGCGGGGGCGGATCGGATTCGAGTTCCTGGAGAAAATCCGCGATTCGCTCCTGATCGCCGGTGGTTGTGATCAACACCCCGGCGCTGTCATTCAAAACCTTGCCGACGAGGCCGTGCTCACGCGCCAAGCGCCAGACCGTGGGCCTGAACCCGACCCCCTGTACCGTTCCGCGGACCCGAATTTCAACGGTCTCCACGGCACGCGCCCGTTCGGCTGTCAGAGGTTCCGCCGGCATGGATTGATGGCCTCTCGAAACGCTTCGCTCATTTTTTCCAGCATATAGCCTTGCAATCAAGAACCGAGTATGCTGACCTTAAC
>JADHLJ010000365.1 GCA_016780745.1 Alphaproteobacteria bacterium
CGGGCTTGTGCTTTTCCCCGTTCTCCAGCGTCCAGATGACGATCGCTTTCAAGACCTTGCCTAAACTCTCGTCGAATGCGCCGATAATCGCTTCCATCGTATTGCTTTCGGCGACGATCTTCCGTTCGAACGTCTCGGACGCAATGATTTCGCGGCGCGGCATTTTCACGAGTTTCGCGTTTATTCGGACGCGGACGGCGGGCGGATCACTGCTTGCGCTCATCGTCGACACATCCTGCGGCAAGCGTTCCTTGTACTCCGCCTGAAATTCCCGCAATTCCGTCTTCAAGATGAAGTCGGCTCTCAGGCCAATCTGCTCCCGCCCGACACCGACGATCTTCTTCGAGTTCTCGAACGATTCAACCATCAGGGTCTGCACCATCTTCGGCGCAAAATCCGTCCATTGGGCGCGGGTGTAATAACGCAACTCGATCGGGCTGTCTTGAAGCGGAATACGTGCGGTGCTCAGTCCCGCAGCCGCGATCGGCGTTTCGATCAATACCTGCCATTCCGCTCGGGGAACGTCGTCGGGAAATGTGCTCTTTGGCGTCAGAACGTAAAGCCGCGGCGGCTCCCCGCCGCCCGGAATCGGTATCGAACAGCCGGCCAAAAATCCCGCAAGCGCCATCGCCAGAACTGCCTTCGGCCAAAGTCGGAGGATATCCATTTTCATCACTTTACCTCAATGCCGCGCTGCGTTTCCCCGAACAGGAATTGGGCCGGGTTCTGCTCCAACTTTGCCGATATTCGCGACAATGCACCGACGAGAACACGCGTCTCCGAGAGCAATTGGGTGAGTTCGTAAAGGCCGGAGCCCGTGAAATCCTCCACGGGAGTCCGGTTTTCTTTAATGAATCCAGCGAGTTGTTCGGCTGCATCGCCAACTTGTCCCGCGGCCACGTTCAAGGTCTTAATGGCCGACTGCGTCTCGCCGCCAACGCCGTCCATCTCGCGCTGAATGGAATCGAGCGCCTTGCTCATCCCCCCGGTGAACTCCAGTGCGCTGACCCGAAGCTCGCTCGCCAATCGCTTGACTTCGACCAGCGTGGCGCCGGCCTCGTCCGAAACGCGGCCTACACCCGTCGCGACCTCGCCGATGCCCCCCCGCACCTCACCCAATGTGCCGCTGACTTCGCCGCTGAGCGTTTCGACCTGTCGGCGCAGGTCGGAGACCAGTTCCCGCGCTTCGCGCATCGCAATTTCCGCATCCCCCGTCATCCGGTCCGTACTGCCCCGAATTTGCGTTAACGCGGCCTTCGCTTCCGCCGCCGCCGCATGCACCTCGCCAAGCGACACGGCGCCATTCTTCATCATCGTTCGGATGTCGCCGGAGCTTTCCGAAAGCGCACCGGTGAACCCTTCCACGTTGTCCAGAATTTCAGAAACTCTCCGCTGGTTTGCGGGGTTGAGCAGCAAGTTCGCCCGGTCGACGAGCGCGATGAAGCGGGTTACCAGCTCGGGAGCCTTCTCCATGACGACGTCGAGCTGAGAGGCCTTCGTGGGGATCACCGGGTGGTCTTCGCCGCTCTTCCGTACCAGAACCGGCGCATCCTGCGTGCCGCCGGAAATCTGAACATAGGCAACGCCG
The DNA here is from genome assembly GCA_016780745.1 of Alphaproteobacteria bacterium. GTDB lineage: Bacteria > Pseudomonadota > Alphaproteobacteria > Thalassobaculales > Thalassobaculaceae > JADHLJ01. Next base: position 1,589 of record JADHLJ010000365.1, read on the forward strand.
GTAATGCCCTGATACTCCAAGGACGCGACCGCGTCCGTCTTGATCGGAGGCTTACGCGGCACTTCGATGGTTACCTTGATCCGTTCGACATTATCCGGATCGACCCGCATCGCCGTGACGACACCGAAAGGCACGCCTCGATAGCGAACCTGATTGCCCGGACTCAACCCCGTGACGGATCCTTCGAAATAACTGTCGTAGGTCGCGATATCCTCGTCGAACTGAACACCCGCCATCCAGATCACGGCGATGGCGCCGCCTATGAAGACGAGCAGCGTGAAGATGCCGACAAGAATGTAACTGGCGCGCGTTTCCATGAGTCTACACCGTCTCCATGCGTTCGGATTTGGCGTTCAATGCCGCCCGGGCGCGCGGGCCCTTGAAGTATTCCTGTATCCAAGGGTGCGGATCGTCCATGTGTTCTGCCATTGTCGCAACCCGGATCTTTTTTTCCACCAATACGGCAATCCTATCGCAGATCGCGGCGAGGCTATCCAAATCGTGCGTCACCATGAAAACCGTCAGCCCCAAGCTCGATTGCAATTCCCGAATGAGCCGGTCGAACGCAGCCGCACCGATGGGGTCGAGCCCCGCGGTCGGCTCGTCGAGAAAGATAATCTCCGGATCGACCGAAAGCGCCCGCGCGAGACCGGCGCGCTTACGCATGCCGCCCGAGAGTTCCGACGGGAACTTCGGCCCGGCATTGGCCGGCAATCCCACCATCGCGATCTTGAGCGCGGCAAGTTCGTCCATAACACGTCTCGGCATCTTCAAATGCTCGCGCATCGGCACCTGAATGTTCTCGCAGACGGTGAGCGAGGAAAACAAGGCGCCATCCTGGAACAACACACCGAGCCGGGTTCGCAGCGTCTGCCGCTCGGCCTCGCTGGATCCATGCACGTCCGTGCCGAGGACGTCGATCGTCCCCCCGCGCGGCTGATTCAACCCGATGATCGTGCGCAGCAGGACCGACTTGCCTGTCCCGGAACCGCCGACGACGCCCAAGACTTCGCCTTTACGGACATCAAGGTCGAGCCCCTCATGGATGACCTGCGCCCCGAACTGGGTCCGCAATCCCCGCACCTTGATGACGCTCTCGTCCGCCGCATTCATGGTCTAAATTCCCAGCGCGCTGAAGAGGATCGAGAATAACGCATCCGCGAGAATGACCAAAACGATCGATTCGACAACCGCCTTTGTGGTCATCTTGCCGACACTCTCGGCACTCCCGGTGACCCGCAACCCCTCGAAACACCCGACAATGGCGATGATATAGGCGAAAACGGGCGCTTTGACCAAACCGACCAGGAAATGCGTCAGGCTGATGACATCCTCGAGCCGGCGCAGAAATTGTCCGAAACTGATGTCGAGCGCGAGGACCGACATGAGCGCCCCCCCCATGAGACCGGCGACATCCGCCAAGAACACAAGCATCGGCAAGGTGATCAGCAAGGCATTGATCCGTGGCAGCACCAGGACCTCGATCGGATCGAGCCCGACGGTTTTCAAAGCGTCGACCTCCTGATTGACCTGCATTGTTCCAATCTGGGCGGTAAACGCCGACCCGGAACGCCCGGCGACGACGATCGCCGTGATCAACACCGCGATTTCCCGGGGAATACCGAAGGCCAGCCCGTCGATGGTAAAAATCTCCGCACCGAACTTGCGGAGCTGTACCGCGCCCTGATAGGCAATCACGATACCGATCAGAAAATTCAGCAGCAGGACAATCGGAACCGCGTTCAGGCCGGTTTGCTCGATCTGATTGATCAGCGCCACGGGCCGGAGCCGCCGCGGGTGCGGAATGGCCGCAATCAATGTCGCAATCGTGAGGCCGAAAAAGTTGACCAGCAGTTTGGCCTCGTTTACCGCCTCGAACAGAGCCCTTCCGAGCCGCTCGAACATCGCCATGACGAAATGCGGCTCCTCGCTGAGCGGTTCGTGCGGTTGTTCGTCCGCTTCCTTCACGATCTGCAGCAGGGGAGAATATGCGGGATCAAGCCCGGTGAGATCGGCCGCTATGCCGGACGCCATCCATGACTGCAGGGTCCGGCGCAGAATCCACGCCCCGGCCGTATCGAGCGCGGTCAATGCGGAGACGTCGAAACGCGCGGAGCTGGCACCGCCGAGGTCGAGCGCCAACACCAGCGCATCGAGTTCTCCCGCGTGCTCGACCGTCCACGCGCCGCCGGCGCGCGCCGTGAGCGTTGTCCCGCTGATCGAGGTTTCCAGCCAACAACCTCGTTCTTCCACGTCTGTTTCTCCCCGCAAGAGATTCGCGACCGTGACGAAATACAGCCCCCTATCGTCCGCACCGAATAGCACGAAGCCACTGATGCTGACAGCGTTTGCCACGTTGCAGGAGGGACATCCGGCGGTTAGATTGCCGCCTGTGGCACCGGGCGAGACGTGTGGACAAGCGAGGAATAAATGCGAGTTTCCGATATCCTGGCGGCCCGGCCGGGAGATTCAAACCGGCTCGCCGAACGATATTTGCGCCGATGTATTGGATCGCATGAACCGTGGCCGCTTCCACCACACGCCTGTATTGGACAAGGAAAAGCTGCACGGCTTCGTCGGCATCGGGGACATCCTCCAGAAATTACCGGATGACTCGCCCCTGGATCGAGACAAACTCTATTCCGCCGGCTTGAGCTGGCTTTAACAGCGCGAGAGCACAATGGACCTGAAAGATCACATTCGAAGCATCCCGGATTTCCCGATGCCCGGTATCCTGTTCTACGACATTTCCACCATGCTCGCGCATCCGGGCGCCTGGCGGCATTGCGTCGACAAACTGGCCGCCGATGTCGCGCCCCATAAGCCGGATCTGCTCCTGGGCATCGAATCGCGCGGTTTCCTGACGGCCGCGCCGCTCGCGCTCGAACTTGGCTGCGGTTTCGCAATGATCCGCAAGAAGGGAAAACTGCCCGGCGCCACCATCGCCCATACCTACGATCTGGAATATGGCACCGACACGATCGAGATTCAGGCCGACGCCATCTCTCCCGGTCAGCGCGTTGTCATCATGGACGATCTCCTGGCAACCGGCGGGACAGCCGCCGCGGCGACCTCTCTGATCCGGGATGTCGGCGGTATAGTGGCGGCCGCGAGTTTTATCGTCGAACTCACCTTCCTGCCCGGACGGGCACGGCTGGAAGCCTTGAACGTCCCCGCGTCCACAGTCGTCGCCTACGACGACTGACCGGGTTCATTGCAAATAATTCACAATTCGGTTAATGTAAAATCGAGCGCATTGGGGGATGCGCGAGAGACCAAAGACGTTTGGCAAACAGGTGAAGGGGGAGGTCACCATGTTTCGCGCCGCGGAAGCGCTGACGCTTTTTCCTACACATGTATGGGTGTTCGATCTCGAAGCCGACGAATTCGAACCGATAAACACGCGCATCATGGAGCAGGTGACGGAACGGCTCCCCGATATCGCCGAGCTTTCCCAAACCTACGCGCTTCAAAGCGAAACAAATATTCATGAGGATGATTATTTATCCATACTAAATAAATACATTCTAACCGCAGGCAAAAACATATGCGAAGGCCTAAACTTACAATGTAATGATTTAACAATTACTGGATGCTGGTTAAATATAGGAAAGCCGGGATGCGTTCACAAAGAACACAGTCACCCTAACAACTTCCTAAGTGCCGTGTATTACGTGAATGCCGACCCTGGCGCCAATTCGATTAC
>JADHLJ010000366.1 GCA_016780745.1 Alphaproteobacteria bacterium
TAGGCGATGTCCTCGCGGGTCAATGCTCCGAAGGTCACCTGGCCTTGCAAGGGAGTAAGCGTCCCGACGACTCCCTTCAATAGAGTGGATTTTCCCGCGCCATTGGGACCAATAATCGCGGTAAGGCTGCCCTCCGCGATCTCCGTTTCCAGATGATGCACGGCGGGAAGCCGGTCATATCCAAGAGTGAGATCCTGAAACGCGACCGCCGGGCTCATAGCGCCCCCGGCGTGGCTGTTGCCCAGAAAAAGGCGGCCCATAGCAGCGCCACGATCAGGATCGCGCCAGCCAACCGGGGCGCCGCGCCGAGAAGGAGCAAGCGAACCGCTGATTGCTGGTTCAGCATGCGCCTGCTCCCGCATCGTCACAGGAGGCGCATTTTCCCTGCACCTCGATGACATGGCGGGTGGCGGAGAAACCGGATCTTCCGACAATGCTCGAAAGTTGGCACAGGAGCTCCGGCGATACATTCTCCTCCACGATGCCGCATTCACCGCAGATCGAAAGGATCGAGGCCTTGTCAAGGGCGTCACATTGACAGGCCATATAAGCCTTCAGTGACTCAACGCGATGGATCTTGCGCGCCGTCTCCAAGGCGGCCAAGGCCCGGTAGACCGTTGGCGGCGCGATCTTCGGATTCCACTCGCTCAACTCTCGCAACACGTCATAGGCCGAGAGCGGCTCCCCGCGACGCTGCAAAAGCTCCAATATCTTCGTCCGCACTATGTCGCCGCTCTTGCTCATTTGTCCCTCGGTCGGTAGCGGCGCGCACTATATGCAATGTTATAACATTACACAATATGGTTTGTGTCCGTCGTCAGATTAATTGGGACATGGGCGAGGGTTCCGCAACGGAGGCTCTGGCTCCTTTTGGTTGATGTTACGCGGCTTGACGGGTGTGGGCCAAGCGCCGTTTTCTCATAGTGTCTTGCTTGATGCGTCTCCTCCTCTCGATGATGGCTTGGTCTCTGCCGAAGTAGACATCGGCTGGCGTGAGGTTGCCGAGGCTCTCGTGGTATCGGTGATGGTTGTAGTGCTCGACGAAGGCGCCGATCTGGCGCTCCAGGTCGCCGGGCAGGAAGTAGTTCTCCAGCAGGATCCGGTTCTTCAAGGTTTGGTGCCAACGTTCGATCTTGCCCTGGGTCTGGGGATGGTTCGGGGCTCCTCGGATATGGCGCATGCCGCGCTCCTCCAGCCAATCGGCGAGATCGCCGGCGATGTAGGAGGATCCATTGTCACTCAGCAGGCGGGGCTTGTGGATGACCTCGGCCTTGTCACAGCCCGAGGCTTGCAGCGCCAGGCTCAAGGTGTCGGTGACATCGCTCGCCCGCATGGTGGTGCAGAGTTTCCAGGCGATCGCGTAGCGTGAGTAGTCGTCCAGGATGGTCGACAGATAGAACCAGCCCCAACCAATCACCTTCAGATAGGTGAAGTCGGTCTGCCAGAGCTGGTTGGGCGCGGTTGTCTTATCCCGGAACTCCGCACGCCGCGACGCCGCGCGGGCAATGCAGATACCGGGGCATCGGGTGTTTTTGATCGAACCGCCAGGGCGTTTTCCATCTCCGCCCATTGCCGCTCGGAGAACCGGTCGATGCCGGCGATCCAGGCCGCCGCTCGCGCGTAGACCCGGCAATCCAATGCCTCGTTGCGCTCTCGCAGGTTCTGCCATTCAAGCCGGGCGAAACCGCGCCGGGTGCGCACGGTCACCAGCTGCTCGGCGACGAACTGCTTCAGCCATTCATCTTCGACCCAGTGCGGCAGATGCACGGTGCCGGGAGCGAACTCGGTCCCCTCGGCCACCTCTTCGGTCGTCGGGCGCACCAGGCGCAGGAATCGGTAGGTCTCGGCCTTGAAGGTCGAGACCGCAACAGTCCAGAGCCGAGCACCCCGGCGCAGCCGCTTGCCGACAGCCGATACGTCAACAAAAGTCGGGCCCGAGACAGGGCTTGATCGGTTAAACCCCTCGACACCCTTGACCGGGGCAACCTGGACGGAGCCGGCGGACCGGGCCCAGGCGTAAACCGCCGGCGACTCATAGCCGCTATCGATCGCGAGTTTGACGATCCTGAGGTCAGCGCCACTCTCATGGCGCCAGGTCCTGTCGAGCACACGGCTCAAATCCGACCAGGTCTTGCCATGCTCCGGGCCGCCGTCGATCACCAGGTGGTCGATCAGCCAGCTTTCCAACCCACGACCCCAGGCCCAGACATCGACCTCGATCCGGTCCTTTTGCACATCCGCGCCGGCGGTCAGGAACAATCCCTTCACTGGAATGGTACCGTTGGGCCAACGCTCGCGTTGATCATGCAACTGGCGCCAATCCGGAGCTTCTCCGGTTTCCATCCAGGTCTCGCCCAGCACCGTGTTGCGGAACGCCTTGATCGACTCGTCCGACCCTTGTGCTGCTTCCCAGGCCCGGGCGATCCGCTCCCAGGAGAGCCAACCCACCGGCGAGTACAACGCCGACAGATGGAACCCGATGGTGCCGGGGTCGGCGCTCTCCGCCGTTGCCCGCCATTCGCCAACCTCCAACATCGCCGTCTTTTGATGCTCGGCGATCGCCGTCTCACACGACACACAATGGTATCGCGCGGTCTCCGGCTTGCCTTTCTCCCAGCGCAGACGCTCGAATACCAAGACCTGTTCGTGACCGCACTCCGGGCATGGCACAAAATACCGGCGCTGGTCCGAGGCCTCGTACTCACGCTCGATCCGCGACAGCCCTTTGATCGTCGGTGTCGAGACCAGGAACGCTTTGCGCCGATGGGCGAAGGTGAGGGTCCGAGCCTCGGCGAGTGTTACAGGGTCGCCTTCCTCGTCGGCCGATGCCGGGTAGGCGTCGACCTCGTCAAGGAAGAGATAGCGCGCCGGGGTGGACCGGAGTCCCACAGCCGAGTTCGCGCCGGTCATTACCAGGATGCCGCCGGTGAATTCCTTCGAGAGCATGGTGTTGCCGGCATCACGCGAGCGTGCTGGTTTAACCCTGTCCCGCAGCGCCGGACTTTCCTCGATCAACGGATCGATGCGTTGGCGCGAGTTGCGCTTGGCGAGCTCGACCGTCGGCTGCACCGCCAGCATTGGGCCTGGCGCATGGTGAATGACATAGCCGATCCAGTTGTTGCCGGCCTCCGTGGCACCGACCTGAGCCGCCTTCATGAACACCACCCGCTGGTAGGCGGATCCAGGCGACAATGCGTCCATGATGGCGCGCATGTACGGGGTGCGGCTGGTGCGATACCGGCCGGGTTCGGCCGACGCCCGGGGCGCCAGCATGCGATGCGTATCGGCCCATTCGGAGACCGTCAGCGCCGGATCGGGTTCGAGCCCGTGGTGCCACGTCCGGATCAGCTCATCCGCGCCCTCGAAATCCAGAAGATCTTCCAAACCCTCATCGGAGCTCCGGGCGGAGTTCGGCGAGTTCTTCGAGATGGGCGCGGGCATGGCGTTCCAGAACTTGCTGCATGGCCGCGGCTTCCACTCCCAGTTCCGAGGCCATCAGCGCCGCCACCCGACCGGGCCAGTTAACCCAGGCATCGCGTTCCTGGCGCGCCAGCCGGAAGACCAATGCCGTCGCTCGCGAGCGGTCGACCAGTTCCCCCTTCATCGTCTGCAACCTGAGCCGGCGCTCCTGCGCCTTCAACACCTCGTTGGCGGTCTTGGCCTGCAGGAAGGTGGTGCCGCCGGCCGAGTTTGACGTGGTGAGACCGTTCTCGCGCAGCGTGTCGCCGACGGAGGATAGCGCCGCGTCCGGGACCGCCTTCAGTTTGCGGCGCGGGCTGGAATTCCGTTGTTTGGATGGGTCGGTCGTGGCGGCGCGTTTGGCATCCGAGGCTGCTGCGTCGATCGAGCCGTCCGGGAATAACGCCAGTCGGTCGGTGGCCTTGGCCTTCTGGATGGCGCCGCGCGACAGGCCGGCATGGGCCGCGTATTGGCGTTCGCTCATGCCCTGCATGTGACATCCAACTTAGCAATCAAATGATCCAGGTTCCGACTTGATGACCTCGTGGTTCAGAGCATCAATGGGTTCGTGATCAACGGCGCCACTGGCCGCTGAATCATAGCCCTGGCCCGCGGCAACCGCGGGCTCCAGCTCGTAGGAGAGGCGCGATCGGCGCGCTTCCCGAGACCGGGAGATCCACCATGCATCAGATCGAACTTTCCGAGACCCAGACCATCGTTCTGTCTGGCGCCTGCGCGCGCGAGGATGGGCTTGTCTTCCCCGTCACCGCGAACATCAAGGGCGGCGCCGTCGGCAACGTGCTCAAGAGCCTGCTGAAGCGCGGCCTCATTGAGGAGATCTCGGCCAACGATCCCGATACCGTCTGGCGGCACGACGAGGACATCGGCTCCATCACGCTTCGCGCGACGCCGCTGGCTTACTCGGTGCTCGGGCAGCCAGAAGAGACTTTGGCACCTGAAATCGGGCACAGCGCCCCGCCGGCAACCATGGTCCAGCGTCGCTCCAGCAAGCAGGTGATGTTGATCGAGATGCTCGAAGCGCCCGATGGCGCCACCATCGCCCAGATCGTCGAGGCTATCGGCTGGCAGCAGCATACAGTGCGTGGTGCGATCAGCGGCGCGCTGAAGAAGAAACTCGGCCTGAACGTAGTGTCCGAGAAGATAGACGGGCGCGGCCGCGTCTACCGGATCGAGTGACCTCGAAAATATGTTGGCCTTGGCAATCTCACCTGTTCGATGATAGGTTACATGTAACTTTCTAACGAGATTTGCCATGGTCGACTCGGCTCAATCCACTACCTCTCGCGACAAGGTGCGCGCACACCGGGCACGTCTGCGTCGCCAGGGCCTGCGTCCAATCCAGATCTGGGTTCCCGATGTTCGTGCGTCCAGCTTCAAGGCCGAAGCCCACCGTCAATCGCTTGCCGTCGCGACCAGCGCCGGGGCGCAAGAAGATCAGGCCTTTATTGACTCGGTCGCAGACTGGGATGATGCATGAGGCGTGGCGAGATCTGGACGATCTCGGGCGGACCAAACTATGCCGGTAAGGCGCGTCCCGCGGTTATCGTCCAGGACGACAGCTTTGATGGTACCGCCTCGATCACCATCTGCGCCTTTACGACCGACCCGACCGAGGCACCGTTGTTCCGGATTCCGATCGAACCGAACGAGCGCAATGGTCTGCGATCCCCTTCCCGTCTCATGGTGGACAAGATCACCACGGTTTCTAAGGAGAAGGTTGGGCAACGAGTGGGACGCCTGGATGACGAGGACATCGTCAGATTGAACCAAGCAGTGGTTGTCTTCCTGGGTTTGGCCG
>JADHLJ010000012.1 GCA_016780745.1 Alphaproteobacteria bacterium
CTGGCGCGATCTTTCCACCAAGGTGATCGACTTCGATACCAGCCACTATGAACGCCGTGACCAGATGGCGTTCGAGATGGCCGAGCGTGGCGACATGCTGGCCCGCGACACGTTGCTTCGGATCATCCAGCGCGACGCGGACCCGGAAAAGCGCGCCCGGGCCGAACGCCTGGTTCGGGTCCTCGATGGATCGGTCGCCGCCGACTGACCATGCCCGGTTGCGCCAACAATTGGAGAGCCCCCATGCGGTCGTCTATTGCGCGTCGTATCGTCGCCATCTCGGCGCTTTTTTTCATCCTTGCCGCCTCTCCGGCATGGGCGGTGGAAAAGAACCTGGATGGCGACGGCGTCGCGCTCAGGGGCTATGATCCGGTCAGCTATTTCGAAGGTGATCATCCCAAGATGGGGCTCGAAGCCCATAGCGCCGAGCATGACGGCGCGCGGTATCTGTTCGCGAACGCCGAAAGCCGTGACAAGTTCATCGCCGATCCCGATCGTTTCGCGCCGCAGTTCGGCGGTTACTGCGCCTATGGCGTGCGGGTGGGGCGGAAATTCGATATTGATCCCGACGTCTATCGCATCGTCGATGACAAGCTCTATTTTCAGCTGAACTGGGGCACCCAGGTCATCTGGCTGGTCAATATGGAAGAGAATATCGACGTCGCGCACAACCTCTGGCCGGTCATCAAGCCGCAATCCGACGCCGAACTCGCCGAAGCGGCCGAAAAAGCCGGCAAGCAATCCAACAACTGATCGAATTCTCTAAAGCGAGGCGACCGCGTCCAAGTCGACGATACGACTAGTCGGTAGCACCACCGTAACGATCGTACCTCCGCCATCGGTTGCTTCTATCTCCAGCCGGCCGCCATGCAATTCGGTCAAATTTTTAGTCAACGGCAGCCCCAGCCCGGTGCCCTCGTAACCACGCGCGAGTTCGCCGTCGCGCTGGGTAAAGGGCTCCATCAGCATGGGGATATCCTCGGGAGGGATACCGATCCCGGTATCGGCGACCACCAGACCGACACCGCCCTCGACCATTTTCCAACCGACTTCGACCCTACCGTCCTTGGGTGTGAACTTGACCGCGTTAGAGACCAGGTTGACATAAATTTGCAGCATCATGCGACGATCGGCTCGGACCACCGGCGCGGCCGCCATGTCGACGATATTGAGAGAGATCCGTTCCGCCTCGGCCCTTTGGCGCACCATGCGCACCGCGTCCTCCGTTACGCCGGCGAGGTCGACAAGTTCCTCATGGATCTCCAACTGGCCAGCCTCGGCCTTAGACAAGTCCAGGATGTCATTGATCAGAGTCAACAGATGCTGACCGCTGCGCCCGATGAACACCGAATACTCAAGATATCTTTTGTCATTGATGGGACCGAACTGCTCGCTGGAAATGAGATCGGCGAAACCCAGGATCGCGTTAAGGGGAGTACGAAGTTCGTGGCTTACGTTAGCGAGAAAACGCGACTTTGCCTGGTTCGCCGCGTTCGCCTGATCATGTGTCACCTGGAGTTCGAGGGTTCTGGCCTGAACTCGGTTTTCAAGCGACCGGCGGGTTTCGCTTAGTTCCGTCTCGTACAGTTCACGGTTTTGTTCAAGCCGATTGTAGGCCTGGATGACCTTGCCGACCTCATCGTCACTGGGCCAGATCACCTCCTGGCGCGCCGAGCCTCGTTCCACCCGTTCAATCGCGGAAATGAGCTCACGGATCGGACGAACCACCGATGCCCGAAGTACGACATGAACCCCCAGAATAATCACCGCCGACACCAGAACCAACAGGCCAAACATCACCGTTGCGCGACGATAGAAACCGGTCCAAAGCCTTTCGTCCGAGGTCACCGTTGTTAACCGACCAACGGTCTTGAAGCCTGAGCGAGTGGCGTGGTTGATGGGTTGCACGATGCGATAATCAAGATCGGTTGCATCCAGCGGCGCCCCAAAAGATGCAAGCTCAACCCCGTTGGTGTCGTGGACGGCGGCGGCGATGAAATCCGAGTCCGCCAAGGCAACCGCCAGGGTTAGAGTGATCTGCACTTCGTCGCCCCGCGACACCGGCCCGGCCAGAATGATGGTCTGGCTCGCCGTCATGCTTTCTTGCTTTTTCTTTAGGGCGTCGAGTTGCGAGCGCATTTCGATAGTCTCGAAAGCCGCGAAGAAGGCAAGATTGACCAACAGCACCAAGGGGATGGTGAGAATAAAGAATTTGCCTTGAAGCGACCGTTGTGCCCAGGATTTCATGGACTCTTATCGCAATAATTCGACCTCCGCGCCAGCATCTTGGCGCTCGGGCGCGGATGCTCGCGAAGGCCCGGGGTGGCGCTCGGTATCAATCGCCGGACACTCGGCGTATAATGATTCCCAGTTCAAACGGCATCGCCTTGGAGGCAGGACGTTGAGCGACGATAAAGACATGATGATGTTGCGGTTCAAAACCGCCATTGATCGCGAACTCAGCCGGTCCGAAGCGCCAAACGCCAAAAAACCACGTCCCGAGCAGGTCACCGCCGCGCCGAGAACGCCGCCGCGCACCCAACCGCCCGGCGCGGCCAAACCTAAATCCAGCTAAAGACCTCTCGCCGGTCCGGGATCAAGCCGCGCGCGCGAGCCGTCGCTCCACCAGGCGCGACCAATAGCTCGCGCCGACAGTCAACAACTCGTCATTGAAGTCATATTCCGGATGATGCAGACCGGCGCTGCCGCCATTGCCAGCCCAGATATAACAGCCCGGCTTTTCCTCCAGCATGTAGGAGAAGTCCTCGGCGCCCATCGACGGTAGCGGCGCGAGGTCGACCTTGCCGTTCTCGCCGGCGATCTCGCGCGCGACGTCGGCGCAGAATTCCGACGGCCCGCCCGCGTTCACGGTGGCGGGATATCCGCGATGGTAGGTCAACTCCGCCGTCGCGCCATAGGTCGCCGCGACCCCCTCGATGATCCGGGTAATCCGCTCGGGCAAGCTTTTCTGGATCTCGCCGTTGAAGACCCGGCAGGTGCCCCTGAGGGTGACTTCGTCGGGAATGATGTTAAACGCCGTTGTACCGGCGTGAAACTGGGTAACACTGATCACCAAGGCCTGCTGTGGGTCGAGATTGCGGCTGGTCACCGTCTGAAGCGCCATGACGATGTTCGAGCCGACAACGACCGGGTCAACGCCTTGATGGGGCATGGCCGCATGGGAGCCCCGTCCCTGAACACGGATCTCGAAATTGTCCCTGGCCGCCATCATCGGGCCTTCGGCAACCGCGAAGCCACCGACCTCGATACCGGGCATGTTGTGCATCCCGTAGACCTCGTCGACAGGGAAAAGATCGAATAAACCGTCCTCGATCATCTTCTTGCCGCCACCCAGGCCTTCCTCGGCCGGCTGAAAAATGAAATGCACGGTTCCGTCGAAATTCTGGGTCTCGGAGAGGTATTTAGCCGCGCCCAGCAACATGGTGGTGTGGCCGTCATGACCGCAGGCATGCATCTTCCCCGGGTTGGCCGAGCGGTGCGGATGCTCGCCATGCTCTTCCATCGCGAGGGCATCCATATCGGCGCGAAGCCCGATCGACGGCCCCTCGCCCGAACCGGCGGTCAACGAACCGACCACGCCGGTTCCCGCCAGACCGCGATGCACCTTCATGCCCATCGCCTCGAGCTTCTCCGCGACGAAGGTCTGGGTTTCATGCTCCTCGAAACCCAGCTCTGGGTTTTGATGGATATGACGGCGCCACGCGGTCAACTCGTCGGCGAAATCCGCGATACGGTTGATGATTGGCATGGAAGGCTCCCGATGGGTCGGTTACGCAAAGGGCAAGGTCAGGCGAATCAATCCGCCGCGCCGCGCTTCAGTTCTTCCATCCGCTTGTTCGATAGCTCGAAAAGCCCCACATTCTTGTCGACGTCGTAGGCCATTTCCTCGAAGCTCTCGGGGTCCCACTCGCTGCGCGGCGTGCCGAAGAAGTCGCCGCCATAGACATGCAGGCCGCCGGTCAGTTTGGTGAGCGGATTATAGACCTTGTGGATCGCCGTCTCGCCGAGATAGCTGCAATCCTTTGCGTCCATAATCTTGAGACCCAGCTTGGTCAGACCATCTTCCTCGGAGCGACGATAGAAGGTGTTCTCCTCGCGTCCGGTGTAGATACCGATCACGGCCCACATCCGATGATCATGGGGCAGCAACGTCATCTCCGGGCCCCAGATCAGGTTCAAGACCGTCAAATCGTCCGAGCGATGCAGTGTGAAGACGCCCGCGCGGTCCGGCTCGCCGATGTCGCGCATCAAGGCGGCGGGGTCGGCCACCGCCCGGGTCACCACGTCGCGGACCGCGCGCTCCTGGTCGGTTTCCTTCATCGCTTGCCGGCAATCGGCGCAAAACTGCTCAATCTCAAACATTCCTCGGCTCTCCATTGGGTCAACCCGGTCAATTGCCGTCAAGCTACAGCCCGATTCTGTTCGTGTCCACCAACCGCGCTATCGCGGGCCGCCCAGGTTCGAACCGGGCCGAACCATGATGCCGACGATTACAAATAACACAGGAAGAGATAGCGATGGCCGTCGAGCAAAACGATCCACGCCCCCCGGACTTCGCCACTAGAACTTGATACGCGCGCCGATCATGAAGTTCTGGGTGAAACCGGCATCTCCATCGCCATCCAAGGCGAAAGATTCGGCGCCGACCATCAGCGCGCGGTATTGCGCCACCAGGGCCCAGTTCGTTGATATCTCGTAGGACGCGCCGAAGCCGAACTGGAAAGCTGGCCGCCACGTCGCGTCGTCTTCGGCGCCGCGTCCCGCCAAGTCCGCGACGCCCTGATCGTCGGTGTAAGTCATCCCCAATCCAGCCATGAAATGCGGCGTGATCGGCGAATCGTTGCTCCAGTCGAACGAGCGATTGACCAAAAAGGTATAAGTCTCGGTTCGCCCCGAAAGCGCTAGGGACTGTCCGGCCGTGAAGCGCAATCGCTCCGGATTAGAGTCATCGCTCAATGTCAGGACAAATTCGTGGCGAGCCGCCAACTCATCGGCCTCGCCCAGCGACAAGAACGGTTCCCTCGCGTCGCGATCAAGCCGTGCCCACGGAGAGTTGCTATCACCAATAAAATACCAGGTCGCATCGGCGCTCTTCAGCTCATCGGCGCGCGACTGCCCAGCGCCAAAAGAAGCCGCAAGCAGGATAACGAAGGCAAGCACGGACAAGCGCTTCATCTTCACAGTCCTCCACCCAGGCCGCTCAATCCCAACGACCCGAGTAACGACCCCCGTGGAAACGGCTCCTCTTGCGGAAGCTTTCAAGTGCGCTCAAATTATCACCGGGTGTCCGATTCACAAGGAAAATCGACGAAATTCAGAGATCGCGGCTTCGCGTTCCCACGCTAAACATCACCGCGACCAGCTGGAAATCCTTGGTTATCCAGACGGGCCAATAACCGTTTACCGCTAGCTATCCGACAAGCATTCCGTTAGGCGAAGACCAAGCGCCACGCGCATCGAACCCCCAAAAGGGCCATGCCCAGGATGGACCATGCCATGGACATCTCCGCCGTTCCAACACTCGACGATATCCGCGCCGCGGCGAAAATTATCGAGACCAGCGCCGTGCGCACCCCCGTCGTGCCGGCGCCTTGGCTCGACCGACAACACGGCATCCGAACTTTCTTGAAACTGGAGAACCAACAAGTCACCAGTTCGTTCAAGGATCGGGGCGCGGCGGTAAAGCTGGCTCAACTCGACGCGGATGAGCGCGCGCGCGGCGTGATCGCCATGTCCGCCGGAAACCATGCCCAGGGTGTCGCCTATCACGCCAACCGGCTGGGCATCCCGGCCACCATCGTCATGCCCGCCCAGACCCCATTCTCCAAGGTGGAACGAACCCGCGGCCACGGCGCCGAGGTAGTCTTGCATGGCCGTAATATCAGTGACTGCGCCGAGCGCGCCCGAGAATTGATCGCCGAACGCGGCTTCGTGCTGATCCATCCCTATGACGACCCCGCCATCGTTTCAGGCCAAGGAACCATTGGCCTTGAGCTTTTGGAGGACATCCCGGATCTGGACGCGGTGGTAATTCCGATCGGCGGTGGCGGCCTCGCCGCCGGCATAGCCCTGGCGTTGAAGGCGCTCAAGCCCGCGGTCCGGATCTTCGGTGTCGAGGCGGCGCTCTATCCCTCGATGACCGAGGCGATCAATGGCTCCCCACCAAGTTCGGGAGGGGAGACCATCGCCGAGGGCATCGCGGTGAAAACCCCGGGCGAGTTGACGCGGCGGATCATCACCGACCTAGTCGAGGAGATTATACTGGTCGAGGAAGCGCAGCTCGAAGGCGCGATCCACCGTCTTGCCGAGGAGCAAAAGCTTGTCGTCGAAGGTGCCGGCGCGGCGGGTGTCGCGGCTCTGGAGAACCTCGCGCCCCGGTTGGCGGGCAAGACGGTGGCCACGATCATCTGCGGCGGCAATATCGACTCACGGGTTTATGCCTCGGTGTTGATGCGCGGCCTGGTGCGCGACGGAAGGCTGGTTCGCGTGCGCGTCGAGATCAACGACGAACCCGGGGTCCTCGCTCGGATCAGCGGGCTCATCGGCTCGCGCGGCGGAAACATCATCGAAATCTATCACCACCGGCTTTTCCAAGATGTGCCGGTAAAGTTGGCCGAACTCGACGCGGTGATAGAAACCCGCAACGCCGATCATGTTCTGGAAATTTTGACGGCCTTGGAGGATTCCGGTTTCAAGTCACGCTTGCTAGGCCGCACCGAGGTCGAGGGGAGGACGGTTTAGAGGAGACTACTCGCTCGCCAACGCCGCGTAGCGTCCGCGGTGATAGAGCAGCGGCGCGGCGTCCAAGACTGTCTCCGCCCGAAGCGCCCGGCCGACGATGATTACGTGATCACCCGCGTCGTGCCGCGCCTCCAATACACAGTCCGCGGCCGAGATCACCCCGTCCAGGATCGGCGCGCCAGTTTCCCAAGCGTTCCAGGCGGTCCCATCGAACCGATCGCCCTCGAACATCGCGAAATGGGTCGACAGCTTATCCTGACTTGCGGAGAGGATATTCACCGCGAAGTTATCCGTCTCCATGAACGCATCGAAATTCGTCGATGACCGACCGAGACAAAACAGGACCAGCGGCGGGTCCAGGGAAACCGAGCTGAAGGAATTCGCGGTGATGCCGTGAGGCGCGCCCGAGACGACCGTCGTGATGATGGTCACGCCGGTCGCGAATGTGCCCATCACGTCCCGAAAGTGGCGCTGGTCAATCGCCATGGCCGTCTCTCCCATCAATGCGCCGCAGTCCCTAGAGCACGATCGGTTTAGTCGGAATCGCGTAGCGATAAAGACTCTACCGTGAATCGTACTCTAACATATTGAATTAGAGACGAATTCACAATTCACTCCGAACCACCTAGCGGTTCGACGTTCATTGATTCGACTCTAAAGAGTCGGCACCACGACCGAACCTCACCATGGCTTCGCGTTCGGGCCAAGAAGGACCCTGAAACGCCAGCTCATTTATCTCCGTTCCCCGAGAGCATTTCAATTGGTTCCGAAACGGCATCCCGCACGCGATGAATTTGAAGCTCAGGAACGGCCAAGCGACACTTCGAAAATAGCGCTTTATCAATACGGTACAGCTTAGTCTTTGCAAATCACGACAAATCAGGCGATAATCGACGATAGCGCGCTGATTCGCGGGTCATGGCCGGCGGTCGATGGGAGGTTGTCCATGTTCGTCATCATCGGTTGGGTTGTTGTTGTCGCCTGCGTGATCGGCGGATACATGGCCATGGGCGGCAAGCTAGGTCCGCTATGGCAGCCCTTCGAGCTTGTCATCATCGGCGGCGCCGGTGTCGGCGCCTATATCGTGGCTAACCCGAAATACGTGCTCGGCCAATCCGGTCGAGCTTTCAAGGCCGCGCTGAAGGGCCCGAAATACAACAAGGACGACTACCTTGAATTGCTGAGCTTGATGTACGCCATCTTTAAGCTCGCCAAAACCAAGGGAATGCTGGCGATTGAGTCCCATATCGAAAGGCCGGAGGAAAGTTCGCTATTTCAGGCCTTCCCGAAATTCTCCTCCGATCATCACGCGCTGGAGTTTCTCTGCGACTATCTGCGGATGATGACCCTTGGAACCGATAACCCGCATGAGCTGGCCGATCTGCTCGATGAGGAGTTGGAAACCCATCACGCCGAGGATGCGCAAATCGCTGGCGCCTATCAGACCATGGGCGACGGCTTCCCGGCCCTTGGCATCGTCGCCGCCGTGTTGGGTATTATCAAGACCATGGGCTCCATCACGGAACCCCCCGAGGTTCTCGGAAAACTGATTGGCGGCGCCCTGGTTGGCACGTTCCTCGGCATTTTCCTCGCTTATGGAGTCGTCTCGCCGCTAGCCGTTAACATGAACAATGTCTTCGCCGCGGACGGAAAATATTTGGCATGCATTAAAGCGGGATTGCTCGCGCATGTGTCGGGTTACGCGCCCGCCGTATCGGTTGAATTCGCTCGAAAAATCCTGATGTCCAAGGATCGGCCATCATTTTTCGAGGTCGAGGAAGCGGTCGCCGCGCTGCCTCCGGTATGATGTTTGCATACCCGGTCTTCCAAACGTCGGAAGACATTACCATATAGGTCCAAGGCAAGCGCGGGCCTAATCGAACCGGGGCGCGGAACACGTGGACGCACAAGCAACTATCGTCATCAAAAAGGTCAAGAAGGGTGGCCATGGCGGCCATCACGGTGGCGCCTGGAAGGTCGCCTATGCCGACTTCGTGACGGCGATGATGGCCTTCTTCCTCCTGTTGTGGCTACTCAATGCCACGACCGAGGAACAGAAGATGGGCATTTCGAACTATTTCGATCCGACAGCCATCTCTCGCTCCACGCGAAGCGGCTCAGGCGGCGTGCTCGGCGGAACCTCGATCACCAAGCCCGGCGCCCTAAAAACCGCTTCCTCGCCGCCAATGATCAGCACCCCTCAAGTCGCGCGGCCACAGGCCGAGGACACCGAGTCCCTGGACCCGGATTCCGATGACCCCGAGAACATCGAATCCAAGACCGGCAGCGACGCGGACGAGGAAGGCACGATCAGCCAGGAACAGCTCGAGCAGCTTCTCCAACAGCAAGAGGCCGAGCGCGAGGCCGCCCAATTCGCCGAGGCCGAGAAACTGATCCGCCAAGCTGTTGAAAACTCCGATGACGAGGAACTCAAGGAAGTCGCCGAAAGCCTGAATATCCAATCCGCGCCCGAGGGTCTGCGTATCCAACTTATCGATCAGGAAAAGGTCGCCCTCTTCCCGCTCGGCAGCTCCAACATGGATGAACGCCTGCGCAAGCTGTTGGAGAAAGTCGCCCAGATCATCAAGAAGCTGCCGAACAAGATCAAGATCTCCGGGCACACCGATGCCCGTCCCTTCGCCGCCGGCTCCGAACGCACCAATTGGGACCTCTCGGCCGAGCGCGCCAATGCAAGCCGGCGGGCCCTTGAACAGCTTGGCGTGGCGAAAAGCCGGATCGCTCAGGTCGTTGGCATGGCCGATCGCGATCCGATCGAGCCCAATGACCCGATGGCCCCCGAAAACCGCCGGATCAGTATCGTCCTCCTGCGCCAGCGCACCAATGCCGGAACCGAGGAAGTGCCGATCGTCGATCAGACGCCAACCGCCACGGAAACCAGCCTGCCATCGGTTCGCGCTCAAGGCGGCAATAACAGCTCGGTTACCTCGACCCTTCCCAGAACCGGCGGATAACGTCGCGCGTTCAACGCTTCGTCAAGGACGCTTGCCAGGCGATCCGAGTGACCCTGCGCGGTTGCGATCAATCCTGAAATCGGTCACCATCACCAGCCGCGTCCCCGACGCGAAAACCCGAAACGCGAGATGACCACGCGATGTTCGACGGCACCACGACCCCACCGCTGGTTTTCTTCCACACGCTACCGATGCCCTGCCCGTATCTGCCGGAGCGTATCGAACGCCGACTGGTTGCGGACATCTCCAGCCGCCGCGGACGCAGCAGCCATGACGCACTGGCCCGCGCGGGTTTTCGGCGCACCCAGCATTTGTGCTATCGCCCGGCCTGCCCGAGCTGCAAGGCCTGCTTGCCGATCCGGGTGCGGGCCCGTGATTTCGAGTGGACGCGATCGTTTCGCCGGACCCTGAACCGCAACCGCGACCTCACCGGCAGCTGGCAAGAGGCCCGTGCGACGCCGGAGCAGTTCGCGCTGTTCAAGCACTACCAAACTTCGCGCCACGCCGAAGGCGAGATGGGGCTGATGGACTATGTCGATTTCGGCGACATGATCGAGCGCTCGCCCATCGACTCCAGGCTGATCGAGTATCAGCGGGACGGCGACGGTGCCTTGGTCGGCGTCATGCTTGTCGATGTCCAGGATGACGGTCTCTCCGCCGTCTACAGCTTTTTCAGCGCCGACGAACCGGATCGCGGTCTCGGCAGCTACATGGTTCTGGATCTGGTCCGGCGCGCGCTTGATCAGGGGCTGGACTATGTCTATCTCGGCTATTGGATCGCCGAGACCCGCAAGATGTCCTACAAGGCCCGCTTTAAACCCGCCGAGGTCCTGTTGGATACGGGTTGGAGCGATCTGGTGGACAGGCCCGACCCGGCGGTGGGATCTTTACCGTCGTCCGATTGACGCCACCGCCATTCCACCGTCGTACAACCACACGCCCAATCTTCGCCCTGGCGAACGGCGGGGCCTCGTCACGCACACGAACGATGGCGGATCGATAGCTCGATAGTCCTTCAACGCTTCCGGCATCGGCCCCCGCGATCGATGGCGAGAGGGCCTGCCTTGCGTCAGGGCGGCGGCGGATTGATTGTCTAGCTAACCAAGGCCTGGCGAACCATGCCGCTGGCCTTGGAGAAGTCCATGCGACCGGAATAGCGTTGCTTGAGCAAGGCCATGGTCTTGCCCATGTCCTTTATGTCGCGGGCGCCGATCTCGCGAATCGCCTCCTGGACCGCGCCGTCCATCTCGTCTTCCTCGAGCGGTTTCGGCATGAAGCGGCGGATAACCTCTACCTCTTCGCGCTCCCGCTCGGCAAGCTCCAGACGACCACCTTCCTCGTAAAGGCGGATGGATTCGCCGCGCTGCTTGACCATGGTCTGTAGCAGGGTCAGGACATCGTCATCAGATACGCCGTCCGCGTTGCCGTCGGCGCGCGCGCGGATGTCCCGGTCCTTAAGTGCCGCTAGAATCAAGCGGATGGTGCTGACGGCGCATTTATCCTGCGCCTTCAAGGACACCTTCAGCGCCTCGGTCAATTCACTGCGAATCACGTCGGATTTCCCCTTGCTCATATCTGTTCGGGGTTTCTCGAACCCTCGGGAACAGCATGCGGGACACTTAACGGTGAATCGCCAGTGAAACGCAAGTATTTTGTTAAAGCCTTGAAAACAATCAAATATTCCAAAAACATAGGGGTTGACCCACTGCCCGGCTTGGCGTATCAACCGTGCCGATCAAGATACATTGGATATCCCACCGATGGCGGACGCGCAGGCGACCGAACCTGGCCTTAAGGCCGCCCCCAAAAAGCCCGATGGCGCGACAGCCGCCTTGATTCTTTCCGATGGTTCCGTGTTCTGGGGACGCGGTCTCGGCGCGGCGCGAGCCACCGTGGGCGAGGTTTGTTTCAACACCTCGATGACTGGCTATCAGGAGATCATGACCGATCCCTCCTATGCCGGACAGATCATCACCTTCACCTTCCCGCATATCGGCAATACCGGCGCCAATACCGACGATATCGAGACCGCGACGCCGCACTCCCTCGGCCTGGTGCTGCGCGCCGACATGACCGACCCGTCCAACCACCGCTCGGAGCGGCATTTCGATGAGTGGCTGAAGGCGGTGAACCTGCCAGGCATCAGCGGGGTCGACACGCGGCGCCTCACAAGGCGGATCCGTGACGGCGGCGCGCCCAACGGGGTGCTGGTCCACGCGCCGGACGGCGTGTTCGATATTCCGGCCCTCCAGAAACAAGCCGCCGACTGGCCGGGCCTGGAGGGCATGGATCTGGCGGCCCAGGTCTCTTGCACCCAGAGCTATGCCTGGGATGGCGGCATCTGGGCCTTCGGAGACGCGGATACCGAGGGCTATGCCCCCGCGCCCGCCGTCAAGCACCGGATCGTCGCCATGGATTTCGGCGCCAAGCGCAACATCCTGCGCAATCTGGTGGCGTTGGGCTGCGAAGTGACCGTGGTTCCCGCCAACACCAAGGCCGATGACATCCTCGCCCGCGATCCGGACGGGGTGTTCCTCGCCAACGGCCCGGGCGACCCGGCGGCGACCGGCGACTACGCGGTGCCCGAGATCAAGAAGCTGGTGGATAGCGGCAAGCCGATCTTCGGCATCTGCCTCGGCCATCAGATGCTCTCGCTGGCGCTGGGCGCCAAGACCGAGAAGATGCATATGGGCCACCGGGGCGGCAATCACCCGGTCAAGGACCTGACCACAGGCAAGGTTGAGATCACCAGCCAGAACCACGGCTTCGTCATCTCCGAGGGCACCCTGCCCGAGGGTGTCGAGATCACCCACCGGTCCCTCTTCGACGGCTCCATTGAGGGCCTCAAGGTCACCGGCAAGCCGATCTTCAGCGTCCAATACCACCCCGAAGCCTCCCCCGGCCCCAAGGACAGCCACTATCTGTTCCAGCGGTTCGTGGATTTGATGGAGGGGTAGGTCATATGGTTGAACTTTCGGATCGGCTCGATGCTTACATCTTGGGTATGCTTCTAGCTGAAAGCGTCGACACTCCTTCGAGTCCGATGATGAACATTAGGCAACTTTTTAACGACTACTCAGAACCAAACGCTGAAGAATTATCCGAGAGAATCAATACATTTACCAAAAACAAGATTATTTATTCAGAAATTGAAGTGGATGAAGACGGACAAAAAGAAGAATTTATCGGCCTAACATCGCGAGGTGTATATTTCGTGATGGAAAACTATTTTTTCTTCCTGGAGAATATCCATGGCCTGACAATGGATTTGCCAGAGGCAATAAGCGACGCCATTGATACCATCTGGAGCTTTGCAAAAACGAACAGCCCAGAAACTCAAAATCACTCTAGATTTATCGAACTTAGCGAGAAACCTGCGGCCGTCGATCAGGCGAAAGAAAAAATAGAAATAGCGATTAAGATCATCAAAACAACGAATGAATGGAATGTCGATAAGCGCAATTTAGTAGCAGAGGAATTAAGCCAAGGAAATACATTATTATCCCAACAAAAACTAACTATCGGCGTAATAGCAGCCGCAATACTTTCGCCTTTGCTCTCAGCGTACAATGACTTAGCCGAAGAAGGTGCAAAGGCTTCTATTAAAGCTGCGATCGACGCAATAAAACTGTTGATTGGTTCTTAAGAATGCCTAAACGCGCCGACATCTCCTCGATCATCATCATCGGCGCCGGGCCGATCGTTATCGGTCAGGCTTGCGAGTTCGATTATTCCGGGACCCAGGCCTGCAAGGCGCTGAAAGACGAGGGCTACCGGGTGATCCTGGTGAACTCGAACCCGGCGACGATCATGACCGATCCGGGCCTCGCGGACGCGACTTACGTGGAGCCGATCACGCCGGATACTGTCGCGCGCATCCTGGAGAAGGAAAAGCCCGACGCGATGCTGCCGACCATGGGCGGGCAGACGGCGCTGAACACGGCGCTGGCGCTGGCCAAGGACGGCACCCTGGAGCGGCTGGGCGTGGAGCTGATCGGCGCCAATCTCGAAGCCATCGAGAAAGCCGAGGACCGGCTGCTGTTTCGCCAGGCGATGGACAAGATCGGGCTGGAATCGCCCCGCTCCCGCCTGGTCTCCAACGACGAGGAAGCCCAGGCGGGCCTCCAGGCGGTGGGGCTGCCGGCGATCATCCGGCCCTCGTTTACCCTGGCGGGGACCGGCGGCGGAATCGCCTATAACCACCAGGAATTCGAGGAGATCGTCCGCAACGGTATCCGGCTGTCGCCGGTCGGCACGGTGCTGATCGAGGAATCGGTGCTCGGCTGGAAGGAATATGAGATGGAGGTGGTCCGCGACAACGCGGATAACTGCATCATCATCTGCTCCATCGAGAATATCGACCCGATGGGCATTCATACCGGGGATTCGATCACCGTCGCCCCGGCGCTGACCCTGACCGACAAGGAATATCAGCGGATGCGGGATGCCTCGATCGCGGTTCTGCGCGAGATCGGGGTGGATACCGGCGGCTCCAACGTCCAATTCGCGGTCAGCCCGCATGACGGACGCCTGGTCATCATCGAGATGAACCCGCGTGTCTCCCGCAGCTCGGCCCTGGCGTCCAAGGCGACCGGCTTTCCGATCGCCAAGATCGCCGCCAAGCTGGCCGTCGGCTATACCCTGGATGAGCTCGACAACGACATCACCGGGGTCACGCCGGCAAGCTTCGAGCCGACCATCGACTATGTCGTCACCAAGATGCCGCGCTTCACTTTCGAGAAATTCGCCGGCGCCGAGGCCAAACTCACCACCTCGATGAAGTCGGTGGGCGAGGCCATGGCCATCGGCCGGACCTTCCCGGAGAGCCTGCAAAAGGCGCTGCGCTCGATGGAGACCGGGCTGGACGGCCTGGACGAGGTCGAGCTTCCGCTAGACGCCGACGGCAATGCCGATCGCGAGGGCATCATCGCCGCGCTGACCGAGCCGGTGCCGGAGCGGCTGCTCAGGGTCGCCCAGGCGTTTCGCCACGGCCTGACGGTCGAAGAGGTGTACGGCGCCTCGGCCATTGATCCCTGGTTCCTGCGCCATATCGAGGCGATCGTCGCCGCCGAGAGCCGGGTGCGCGAGAACGGGCTGCCCGGTGACCGCCAGGGTATGCTGGCGCTGAAGAAATTCGGCTTTTCCGACAGGCGCCTCGCGGCGCTTACCGGCCAGGACGAGACGGCGGTCGCGGCGGCGCGCCGGGCGCTTGGAATTACGCCGGTCTATAAGCGCATCGATACCTGCGCCGCCGAGTTCCCGGCCAAGACGCCATACATGTACTCCACCTATGAAGGCGACGGGCTGAACGAACCGGAATGCGAGTCGGAGCCGACGGACCGCGAGAAGATCCTGATCCTCGGCGGCGGCCCGAACCGGATCGGCCAGGGCATCGAGTTCGACTATTGCTGCGTCCACGCCGCCTATGCGCTCTCCGAGGCCGGGTTCGAGACCATCATGGTCAATTGCAACCCCGAGACCGTCTCCACCGATTACGACACCTCGGACCGGCTGTATTTCGAACCGCTGACCGCCGAGGACGTGATCGAGCTGGTGCGGGTCGAGCAACGCAATGGCACGGTCAAGGGCGTGATCGTCCAGTTCGGTGGCCAGACGCCGCTTAAGCTCGCGCACGCGCTGGAATCAGCCGGCATCCCGATCCTCGGCACCTCGCCCGACGCCATCGACCTCGCCGAGGACCGCGAGCGTTTTCAGCAGCTCTTGAACAAGCTCGATCTCAAGCAGCCCGATAACGGCATCGTCACCTCAAGCGACGAGGCCGAGACCGAGGCGGCCCGGATCGGCTATCCCGTGGTGATCCGCCCCTCCTATGTGCTGGGCGGTCGGGCGATGGAGATCGTGCACGACGTGACGTCGCTGCGCCGCTATATGGGCCAAGCGGTGATCGCGTCGGGCTCCAACCCGGTACTGATCGACGGGTTCCTGTCCCACGCGGTCGAAGTCGACGTCGACTGCATCGCCGACGGCGTGACCTCGCATATCGCCGGGATCATGGAGCATATCGAGGAAGCCGGCATTCATTCCGGCGACAGCGCCTGCTCGCTCCCGCCGCAATCCCTGCCGGAAAGCGTGATCGAGGAGATCCGTCGCCAGACCAAGCTCCTCGCCGAGGGGCTGTCGGTCAAGGGGCTGATGAATGTGCAATTCGCGGTCAAGGACGACGAGGTCTTCCTGCTTGAAGTGAACCCAAGGGCCAGCCGCACGGTGCCCTTTGTCGCCAAGGCCACGGGATCGCCGATCGCCAAGATCGCGTCGCGGGTCATGGCGGGCGAGCCGCTCTCCAGTTTTGACCTGCCGACCAAGGACCCGTCTCATGTGGCGGTCAAGGAAGCGGTGTTCCCCTTCGCGCGCTTCCCCGGCGTCGACAGCATTCTCGGCCCGGAGATGAAATCCACCGGCGAGGTCATGGGGATCGACAAGGATTTCGCCGCCGCCTTCGCCAAGAGCCAGATCGCCGCCGGCACCAACCTGCCGGTCTCGGGCACGGTGTTCATTTCGGTGCGCGACGACGACAAGGCCGAGGTCATCGGCCTCGCGCGTGAATTGATCAGGCTCGGGTTTCTATTGCTCGCGACCTCGGGAACGGCAGTCGCCCTCAAGGAGGCTGGCCTCAAGGTCGACCGCACCAAGAAAGTCTTGGAAGGCCGCCCGCATATCGTGGACAACATGCTGTCCGGGCACGTGGATTTGGTGATCAACACCACCGAGGGCGCTCAGGCCATCGCCGATAGTTTCAGCTTGCGTCGCACCGCTTTGACCCACAATATTCCATATTACACGACGGTGGAGGGTGCCAAGGCCGCTGTTAAGGCCATAAACGCCATCCGAGGGGGACATCTTGAAGTTGTTCCCCTGCAAACCTATCTAAGCGGGTCCTTCTGACCTCCGGCGATGGGACCGGAGTGGGCGAGCATCGGTAAGCGCCGGGCTCGTCAAGGGTAGGGTATTCGATATCTAGTAGGTTTGGGCATTGTACTATGGAGAAGGTTCCGATCAGGCGAGAAGGCCTGGAGCGGCTGCAGGATGAGCTGAAACAGCTGAAATCCGTTGAACGGCCGGCGATTATTCGCGCGATCGCCGAGGCGCGAGAGCACGGGGATCTATCCGAGAACGCCGAATATCATGCCGCGCGCGACCGCCAGAGCTTCATCGAGGGCAGGGTTGCCGAGCTCGAGGATGTGATCAGCCGGGCCGAGGTGATCGATTCCTCGAAGATCGATGGTGGCACCGTGACCTTCGGCACGACCATCAAGGTCGCCGACGAGGATACCGACGAGGAATCCACCTACACGATCGTGGGCCCCTACGAGGCCGATATCTCGCAAGGTCTGATTTCCACCTCCTCGCCCATCGCCCGGGCGCTGATCGGCAAACGGGTCGGCGATAGCGCCGAGGTCACCACCCCGCGCGGTACAAAAGGCTATGAAATCCTGACGATTACGGTTTCCTAAAGCGGAAGCGCTGGCATTCCGTGCCAGCACTTCCCGCCGTATTTCTCCCCGTATCCCTGGCGAAAGCCAGGGCCGCCTCCACCGATGGGGCCTCGTGACCGATGGTTGATCACTGGGGCCGGCGGTGGACATTGCTCAACCGTTACCCCTGCCTCACACGACAACGGAAGGGACCCTGGCCTCCGCCAGGGATACGGTGGCGGGAGGTTTGACGAGAGGATGCGCGCCGGAATTCTCAGCCAGCCTCACCAACGTATTCCTTACCGTATTTCTCCCCGTATCCCTGGCGAAAGCCAGGGCCGCCTCCAACGATGGAGCCTCGTGACAGCCGGTTGATCGATGGGGTCGGTCGTGGCCATTGCTCAACCGTCGCCCACGCCGCGCACAACAACGGAAGCGGCCCTGGCTTGCGCCAGGGATACGATGGAAAGAGTATTAGCCAAAGATGAGGCGGAACAGGAAGCCCAACCCGTTACCCCTACTCCTCGTCATCCTCGACGCGGTCATCGATGGGGACGCCGGGGAGTTGTTTTTTGGTCCGAAACGCCAGGGCGGTTTTGACGTTGGAAACATTCGGCGCCGGGGTCAGGCGCGTGGTCAGGAATTTCTGGAAGGAATCCCAATCTCGCGCAACGATCTTGAGAAGGAAATCGGTTTCACCAGAGAGCATGTGGCACTCTCGCACTTCCGGCCAGTCACCGACCATTTCCTCGAAGGCGACGAGATCGGCCTCGGCCTGGCTAGACAAGCCGACAAAGGCGAAAATCGTCACCGTAAAGCCCAGCGCCTCGGGATTAACATCGGCATGGTAGCCGCGAATGAAGTCGGCCTGCTCCAGCGCGCGTACCCGCCGCAAGCAAGGCGGCGCTGAGATACCCACCCGGTTCGCCAGATCCACGTTGGTCATGCGACCATTGTCCTGCAGATCCCGCAGTATTCGTCGGTCGATCCGGTCGAGCTTGACGCGTTGCATCGTGTTGATCCTTCCTTCGCCGCCGTGGGATGTTCGACGACCGCGGGGAATATACGGGTGGGCGGCACGATGACGCAAGAATGTTGCGCGATGTTGTTATAATCGTGCGATTCGTTTAGGCTGAGTCGCTTACTCGCGACGCGGCGCGATCCGCGACTCTAGCCCGCGATCTTGGCAGGCCCGACTATGTCCGACATCGCGCCCAGTTGCTGGATTCTTTCCGACGGCACCGCCGGCATGGAAGCACAAGCGGTCGGCCTCGCCCTGGCAATGGGCCTGACCCCGGTCATCAAATCGATCCGCCCGCGTGGTCTGCTTCGCCTGTCCCCAAGCCTCGGTGCGTTGCCCGGTTTCTCACCGGCGGCGGGGGGAGATTCCCTGGCCCCGCCCTACCCGGCACTATCAATCACCTGCGGGCGCCGTCACGCCGGGGCCAGCATCGCGCTCAAGCGCCAATCCGGCGGCGCCGTCCATACCATTCACATTCAGGACCCCCGGATCTCGCCGGCGCTGTTCGACAGCCTAGTGGTGCCGGAGCACGACCCGATGCGCGGGCCCAACGTGATCTCCACAACCGGGTCCCTCAATCGAATCAACGACGCGCTTCTGAAAGACGAGGCCGCGAGGTTCGCGGACCAGGTCACAAACCTGCCCAAGCCTCGCGCGGCGGTTAACCTTGGGGGCGACACCCAGCAGTACCAGGTCGACGCGGCAATGGCCGAGCGCGTGGTGGCGAGCCTGATGGGCCTTCTTGAGAGCCTGGGTTGCGGCCTGATGATCACCACTTCCAGACGGACGGGCAGGCCATTGATGGATGCGCTCGCCCCCTTATCCAGGCGTCCGGACACGCTTGTTTGGACCGGCGATGGCCCAAATCCCTATCTCGGTTTTCTCGGGCTCGCGGACGCGATCATCGTAACCGCCGATTCCATCAATATGGTCTCAGAAGCTTGCTCAACCGGAAAGCCGGTCCATATCCTACCCCTTGGCAAGGAACCCCGGCGTCGCGCCGCGTTTCTCGACACGGTTCGCGCGAATGACCTGGCACGAGATTTCAAAGGAACGTTGGAAAACTGGCATCCAAAACCCCTGCGCGAAACCGAGCGGGCCGCCGCCTTGCTGGTTGAACAACTCCGACACAAGGGTATCCTCGCCCCGAACACCTAGGATTTTCCCATGAGCAAACCCAAGATCGGCCTGTTCGAGGCTGGTTTCTACACCCCCGAGTTCATCGCGGAGCATGGCGCTCCCGGCGACTGGTTCCAGCGCTTCCTTGGACGGGCCTCCAACGACAGCCTTTCGTTCGAGGTTTATCGGGCCATCGAGGGCGAGCTTCCCGCTTCGGTGGACGACTGCGACGGCTATCTGATCACCGGCAGCCCGGCGAGCGTTATCGAGCGGGCGCCTTGGATGCTCGCGCTCGGGGACTTTTGCGTCCGCGCCATGAAAACCAAGCCCGTGGTTGGAATCTGCTTCGGTCATCAACTGCTTTGCCAGGCACTCGGCGGCGAGGTGCGGGCCGCGGATGCCGGTTGGGGGATTGGCGTCCATCGCTACGCCGTCAACGGCTCGGATGATTGGATGGACCCGCCGCTGGGCGAGGTGGCGATGCTGACCTCGCATATGGACCAGGTCACCCGTTTACCACCCGGCGCCGAGGTCTTGGCGAGCAGCGACTTCTGTCCGAACGCGATCCTGCGTCTCGGCCCGAACGCCATCACTATTCAGGCGCATCCCGAGGCGACGCGCGGTTGCTTCGGCTCGGTCTACGAGATGCGCCGCGACCGCTATGCCCCGGGCCAGGCGGATAAGGCCCTCGCCAGTTTCCAGCAACCGACGGATGAGGACCAAGTCGGTCGATGGCTGGTCAAGTTCTTCACAGACCGGTTCAGCCGCGCCGATACATGACGATGTCGGTATCCTTGATGTGGACCAGCGGCAATTCCCTGGCCAAATCATTCAGATAGTTGAAAACATCCGGCGCGTCGGGCTTGTAGTCGTGCCAGAGCACCACGCCGTGACCGCTCAGCATGGACATGGCCTTGGTCGTGTCGCTCTCGACATAAGACCGGGTATGCGCGCCGTCGATGAAAACCAGATCGACGGAACCCTTAAGCGGCGCGTCGTCAAAGGCCTTGCTGTCCGAGAAGATCTGATGGATTTT
Source organism: Alphaproteobacteria bacterium (assembly GCA_016780745.1). Taxonomy (GTDB): domain Bacteria; phylum Pseudomonadota; class Alphaproteobacteria; order Thalassobaculales; family Thalassobaculaceae; genus JADHLJ01. The sequence goes on from JADHLJ010000012.1 coordinate 20,344, forward strand.
CGACTCCGTCGGATGCCCCTCATAATAAAAGGTGGTGAAGGCCGCCTCGTCCGCCGCGACGTCCCGGTGCAGACGATCGTCGGACGCTCCGAATTGCAGGCTCGCCAGATCGTCGGGATGAATCGTCAGGGTATGAATTTCGGCGCCGTCGGGAGCATTCAGCGCCATGACATGCGCGGTCTTTCCGCTACAGGTGCCGAACTCGAAGATTTTACCCGCCGATTTCGCCAGCCCGGCGATCACCCAGGTTTCCCGATCGGACAGCGAGGCCACCACCCCCTCGCCGCCAATGAAGGCAACGGTCGATTCGGGCGCCGGACCATGCTCGGTCATCGCGAAACAGGGATCAACCTCCTCAAGTTTCACCTGACGGATCGGGTAGGATTTGAAGGCGAAGGCCCGCCGTTTCTGCCGGCGTAGCTTAAGCATCCGGCGCGTGGCCAGATACAGCGCGACAAGTGTCACCACATTGGTGACCACCAAAAGAACCATGACCCAATCGGGCATAGGGAAATCCCGTCCTCGCCGGCCCGCCCCACTGGGGCCGCGCTCGCCGGAACCTCTTTCGAACCCGCTTCCATGTCAAGCGCCGGGGAAGCATCGGGGAAGCGTCGCCTCGCGCGTGGCGGTCTCTCGAAACGTCGCCCAAGCCGCTAAAGCGCGGTTGTCGACCCGGGGCCGGCACACTATCTTCTGTATCCAAATTCAACCTGGAGGACAGGCCCCGATGGCGGAGCATCGCGAGAAGATCTTGATTATCGGTTCCGGCGCCGCCGGTCTTACCGCCGCCATCTATACCGCGCGCGCGAATATGAACCCCCTGCTGGTCGCGGGGTTGCAGCCGGGCGGGCAAATGACGATCACCACGGACGTCGAAAACTATCCGGGCTTCGCCGACGTGATCCAGGGCCCCTGGCTTATGGAACAGATGCAGGCCCAGGCCGAAGCCGTCGGCACCCGCATCGCCCAGGACATCATCACCGACATCGACACCTCCGTGCGTCCCTTCGTGTTGAAGGGCGACACTGGTGATACCTATATCGCCGACGCGGTAATCATCGCCACCGGCGCGCAAGCACGTTGGCTCGGACTGGAGAGCGAGGAAACCTTCAATGGCCGGGGCGTCTCGGCCTGCGCCACCTGCGACGGGTTCTTCTTCCGAAACAAGGAGGTCATCGTCGTCGGCGGCGGCAATACCGCGGTCGAGGAAGCGCTCTATCTCGCCAATCTCGCCTCCAAGGTGACGTTGATTCATCGCCGGGACGAGCTGCGGGCCGAGCGTATCATGCAGGACCGGCTATTCCGCCACGAGAAGATCGAGATGGTCTGGGACAGCGTGGTCGAGGAAGTTCTCGGCGGCGAAGGCCCGATGGCCGGCGTCGAGGGAGCGCGGGTGCGGAACCTGAAAACCGGCGAGGCCACCGATATCGCGGCCGAGGGCTTCTTCGTCGCGATCGGTCACACACCCGCGACCGAAGCCTTCAAGGGCAAGCTCGCGATGGATGACGAAGGCTATATCCTTGTCGAGCCCGGATCGACCCGCACCGACATACCAGGCCTGTTCGCGGCGGGGGATTGCGTCGACAAGGTCTATCGCCAGGCGGTAACCGCCGCCGGTCTTGGCTGCATGGCGGCACTGGAATCCGAAAAATACATCGCGAGCCAGGAAGATCAACGCGCGGCGGCGGAGTAACCCGGTTAGGCGCGCGCCTCGTCAATGACGATATCGCGGGGCGCCTGTCCCTGGCGCTTCTGCTCGGCGATAACCAAAAACGCTTGCTCCAAAGCCGCCGCGTAACGCCGCGTTCCCAGGACCCCGAAGAGCTTATCGGGCGCTAGTTTCCCACGCAGTGACGCCGCGTAATCGCGGTCTTCGGCGATGCGGCGAACTTGGTCGAGATAGGCGGCGGGAGTTTCCACCACACAATCCTCGAGCCCCACGGCCCGCAACATTCCGGCCGACATGCGCCAGGCGAAACTCCGCCCCGGCCGGCTGACAACCGGTACCCCGCAGCGCAACGACAGCGCGGTCGTATACCCGCCGTTATACCCCAGAGGGTCGAGGCTTACGTCCGCGAGCGTGTGACGGCGCGCATGTTCCAGAACTGAAACCTTGGGCGAGATCAACAGACGGTCCCTCGGCAGACCCGTTCTTTCCACGAGTGATTCCACCGACCCGATCGCCGTCCGATCATCGGTGGAGATCCACAGAACCGCCTTTGGAATTGCCTGAAGACAGGCGATCCACATCCGGACGGTGCCCAGGGTCACCTTGTCCAATCGGTTGAACGCCGCCATCACGAAACCATCCTCCGACAGTCCGATTTCGGCTCGGGAAGTCCCGACCTCGCCAATCTTGAACGTCTCGTCCAGCGGCAGGAAGCTCCTCGGCATGAAAATCAAACTTTCGCCATAGCCCGATCTGAATTCCTTCGGCACCGCGTCACGATCGACGATGGCGTAATCCACGGTCCCCGCGCCCATCGAGCCGGGATAGCCAATCATCGAGACGCGGACCGGTGCCGCCGGTCGCGAGAACACGGTGTCGCCGCGACCGATCACCGCGCCGCTCAGATCCACCAGGATATCGATCCGGTCCGCACGGACCTGTTCTTCCAATGCGGCGGGCGATAGATCGAGGCAGGCTCGAACGTGATCCGCTCCCTTGTGCATCGGGCCTGCCACGACCGGATCGGGCCTTGGCGTGCGGTCATAAAGAAAGATCTCGAACCGGGCCTTGTCATGGGCCAACATTAGCGACCGAACCGAGAGCCCGACCGGGTGCACCGCGAGGTCCGAGCAGACATACCCGATGCGCAATTTGCGATCGGGCGTCCAGGTCCAATCTGGGCGGGTGGTCTCGCTCCAAGCGGCATCGCCGAGGTGACGCTCGGTCCGAGCCATGAAATTTTCCGCCAATTGACGGGCCAAGTCCGGATCATCGCGCCGCAACAGGAACTGACCGGGGGTTTCGACCGGATCCAATCCCCGGGCCAGTTGCCGCTCCAGCACCGCGTCCATCAGCGCCCGAAGATGCTCCGCGAGATCGACCTCAAGGGTCTCCTTCAGCGCCGTATACCGGTTAACAAGGATCGCCAGGGACGCCTTGTCTAACGCCAACATCCAGGCCGCGGCCACTTTCAGAAAACGCGCGCCGGCCAAGCCGCGAGAACCGGTGGCCGCAAGCCCGCAGAACAGGTCGATATATGGCCCGACTCGCGCTGGATTCATCACGATGTCGCGCCATCCCGGGTGCTCGAAACGCGTGCTCAAGTCGCGCCCTTCCCTTGTTTCCGCGCATAACCGCCACCAGATTAATGGCGATTCCGACGGGCCTGGTCTTTCGGATGCTCCGCGACTCAGGCACAATGTGGTCCTACCCTTACGGACCCTGGATCACAACCGGCGAACCGGGCTGGGTCCAAGGTTCGATATCGCGGAGCGTGGCATCGCTCCGCCAAGTATCACACCGAAAGCACGTTTGATGGACTGGGACAAACTCAGAGTTTTTCACGCGGTCGCCGAAGCCGGAAGCTTCACGCATGCCGGCGAGACCCTGAATCTGAGTCAATCCGCCGTCAGCAGACAGATCAGCCATCTCGAGGAAAGCATCAGCACGCCGTTGTTTCATCGTCATGCCCGGGGCCTGATTCTGACCGAGCAAGGTGAAATCCTCTACCAGACCGCGCACGAGGTTTTCGCCAAGCTTGCCAGCACCGAAGCACTGATTAGCGAGGGGCGCGAGGTTCCCAAGGGCCCCCTCAGGATCACCACGACGGTTGCCTTTGGCTCAACCTGGCTGGCGGCGCGGATCGGTGGGTTCCTTGAGCGCTATCCCGAGATCTCCGTAACCCTGCTGATCAATGATTACGAGCTTGACCTGTCGATGCGTCAGGCCGATGTCGCGGTGCGGCTAACGCCCCCGAAGCAACCGGATCTGATCCAGCGGCATCTGCGCACAATCCGCTTTCATCTCTATGCCTCTCCGGATTATCTCGCCTCGAACGGGACGCCGGAAAGCATCGAGGAATTGAGCGACCATCGCATCGTGATTTACGGCGACTCACCGCATCCGCCCTTCCCCAAGGTGAATTGGCTGCGCGACCTGATCGCGGGCGGACGGCGGCGCAAACCCATCACAACCATGCAAATTAACAACTATTACGCCATCTTTCGCGCCGTAACGGGCGGAGTGGGCATCGCCGCGCTGCCGGATTATCTCGCCGCGAATGATGAGCGTTTGGTCCGGGTTCTGCCCGATCTGGAAGGGCCACAAACCCCGGCTTACTTCGTTTATCCCGAGGAAATGCGCCATTCCAAGCGTATCACCGTGCTCCGCGACTTCCTGATCCAAGAGGTCGCGAAAACCTCGTTCTAACCCGCCAAGCCACCTGGTTTCACCTTCAAGTCCCGGAGCCATGCAAAAAACGCATGGCGGAATTGCCGATTTGGGCATGGTTATCCGCTGGGCCCAGTCCTATGTATTGTCCATGAATGTTGCGACGCAGCATGACCCCCAGGCTCCCCCGCCTGGATTGAGGGCCTTCGGGTCCTACGTCTCCCAGACGTGAAACCTCCCTGTTCAACTTGCCCCGGGCCCTTTGGTTCCGGGGCAATTTTTTTGTGCGCGCGGCAGCGTTTCGACCGACGTCGCCTTCGGGATGGAGACAAACACCCAAATTCGCACCCCTTCATGGAACGAGCGCCCCTTGCATCATGTCCGCGGGCAGATCACGATCCCACGATAAATCTCGAACCAACCCGCGTCTCCCCGCAAAGGACTTCCCCGCCATGACGAAACCGATTTTGTACGGCATTGCCGCGAGCCGCGCCGCGCGGTGCCTTTGGGCGCTTGAGGAAACCGGCATGGCCTATGACCATGTCAAAACCGTCATGCGCAAGGACACCGGCACCCCTGAATTCCTGAAGGTCAATCCAAACGGTCGGGTGCCCGCCTTGATCGACGGTGATGTGATGCTTTGCGAGTCTCTCGCGATCAACACCTATATCGTCAAAAAGGCCGGCGGCGATCTCGCGCCGACGGATTTGGCCGAGGATGCCATGACTCAACAATGGTCACTCTGGGCAATGACCGAGACCGAGAAAACCCTGCTCCGCGCTCTATTTCACAGCCTCGGCATGATGGGTCACGAGAAGGACCCGGCCATTGTCGCCGAATGCCTCGGGGAACTGGAGCGCCCCTTCAAGGTTCTGGAGACCCATCTCGAAGGTAAGGAATGG
>JADHLJ010000367.1 GCA_016780745.1 Alphaproteobacteria bacterium
AGCGCGTCGTGGTGGCCGAGAATGTCATCAACGCGGCGGGATTTTACGGCCAGCAAGTGGCCCAGCTCGCCGGCCTTGATGCCCCCGTTGTCACGCTTGAGCATCAGTATCTGGTAACCGACCCGATCGCCGAGTTGGAAGAGCACCAAGCATTGTTTCCCTTGGTTAGAGATCCCGACATCCGGTTCTACCTCCGCCGCGAGCGAGACGGATTTCTCTTAGGTTCCTATGCTCATGAGGGGCGTCCGGCGTGGCGCGAAACCGGGCCGCCGGAGGATTTCGCCCATCAACTATTTCCAGACAATATCGATGACATTCTCGATGTCCTGGAGGCCACCATCGCTCATGTCCCGCTTCTGGCCGAGGCCGGTGTCCGTCGCTTCGTGAACGGGCCGATCGCCTATGCGCCGGATGCTCTGCCACTGGTCGGGCCGGCGGAGGGCGCGCCGAACTTCTATCAGGCGACAGGCGTTCAGATCGGCATCACCCATTCCGCCGCGATCGGAAAGGCGATGGCGGAATGGATCACCGAGGGCGAGACGGAATGGGACCTTTCCGCCTGGGACCCCCGGCGCTTTGGCGACTGGGCAACGCCGGATTACGCACACGCGCGCGCCGCGCACCACTATGACCTGCAATACGCCATCCCCTATCCGCATCGCATCTTGCAGAGCGGGAGGCCGGTAAACCGAACCCCGCTCCACGACCGTCTCAAGAACAAGGGCGCGGTGATGGGCCAGATCGGCGGTTGGGAGCGGGCCTTCTGGTTCCAGACCGATGATGCGCGGGATCAAGGCGAGGCGGACCTTTCTTTTCACGAGGAACCACTGCACATCGCCGCCGCCGCCGAGTGCCGGATGGTCGCGCGTTCCCTCGGCGTGATGGATCACGGCGGCTTCGCGAAATTCGAGGTCGAGGGCCCGGGCGCGGAAGCTTATCTGGCATCGGTTTTTGCCGGGCGCGTGCCGGCGTTAGGGCGTGTCCGGCTCTCCTATTTCCTCACGCCAAAGGGACGGATCTGGTCGGAGGCGACAATCGCCCGGCTTGAAGAGGAGCGGTTTCTCCTCTGCGGCCCGACCCTGGCCGTGGCGCGAGATTATGATTGGCTCGCCGACCGCCTTCCGAGCCAAGGTGTTTCCTTGAGACAGGGTTTCGATCATGACGCGGCATTGATGGTCATGGGGCCGAAGTCCCGCGAGGTTCTTCAAGGTCTGACGACCGCGGATCTTTCGGCCCGCGCCGCGCCTTGGATGTCGGTGGCGGAGATCACGATGGCCGGAGCCGCCGTAACCGCGATGCGGGTGTCCTATGTCGGTGAACTCGGTTGGGAATTGCACCTGGCGAGCGCGGATCTCGTTCGGGTTTACGACGCCATCATGAAAGTGGCGAGAGACGTCGGGGGCGGTGACTTCGGGTCGCACGCCCTGAACGCGATGCGGATCGAGAAGGGCTATCATGGTTGGGCAGCCGATATCGGCACGGATTACACGGTTTTCGATGCCGGTCTCGATCGTTTCGTTGACCTTGGCAAACCAGATTTCGTCGGGCGCGACGCGGTTTTGGCGCAGGGGTGGGCGGCGCGAGAATGGGAATGGGTCGGGTTGGAGGTAACGGAGCCGTCACCATACCCGCTGCCCTCGGACCCGATCACCGTGGACGGAAACTGGATCGGCTATGTCACGTCGGCCAGCCAGGGCTTTCGAGTTGGGAAATTGCTGGCGTTGGCCTATGTGAAACGCGGTAGCCTAGCGATGGGAGAGCGCTGCATGGTCACTGTCTTGGGCAAGGACCGCGCGGCGATCAGACATGATCCCGCGCAATACGATCCGGAAAATCGACGCCTCAAGGCATGAGCGGTCTTCTGATTCAGCCACCAAGATTTGACGGCGGTTTCGCGCCTTAATCCAGGCCGGACTTGACGATGAGTTTTTCAAGATCGCGCAGCCTGTCCTTGCGCGCGCCCTCGTTCTCGCAATCCGCCAGATAGCTTGTCATGAAGCTCGGTTGTTTCATGAGCGCATGGGCATAGGCGCGCGCGGCCTTGGTCATGGTTCCCCGGGCGAATGCTCGATCCGCCAACATATCCAGCAAGGCGGTCGCGGTCGCGCCGACATTGCCTTTCGTGCGGGCCAATGCGTCGAAGAAGTTGGATTTTTCCACCAAAGCCGCCTGAAATTTCTCGAATTGCTGGGCAAAACGATCCGCGGTGCGTTCCGCCATGGTCGAGCGCGCCGCCGCGCGGTTCAATTGGCCAAGCGAGCGCACATGCGCTTCCAAATCCCGGGCGGTTTCCGCGATCTTCTCGCCGACCTGTTCCTCGCGCATCAGGGACGCGACGTATTCTTCCAGATACCGCTTGGTTTTCTCGCCACTGACCTGTTCGTGGAACTCGAACGCGCGCAACAACTTGCCGGCGTGCGAGCCGGCATCCGCCATCAAGAGATCGATAGTCTGATCACTGATAAGATGTAGTTCCCTGCGCTCGATCATCTTGGCGGTGGCGGGGCCTCCCAACAAGTCTTCGCCGTCGCGAAGTTCCTGGGTGAGATCGATCAGGAAGGCGAGTTCTCCAGCCGCTGGCTGGCGGGTGAGGGGGGCGTTGGCGCGAAGCGTGTGCAGCGCGTGATCGAGGAAGGCGTGCCGGGTTTCCGGCATCGGGTCGCGGTTGGCGAGCTCGTAGAGGATACGCGCCCGTTCCGGGCTGCTCGGCGCTTGGTCGACGCCGGCGTTCCCTTTGTAAAGGGCAAGAAGCCCGGTGATTTTCTCGCCGGCGAGATCATGCTCGCCTAGCATCTCGGTAAAACCTTCCGGTGCTCGGAGCATCTCGCCGATCAGGGCATCAAAATACTGAAAGGTCTCAAGCCCGGCGATGCCGTCGCAAAGCCCAAGAAGCGCATCGAATTTTTCGCTCCAGCTGGTCTTGCCATCAATGGCGAGCGCAATACCGGTGAGGATGCGGAATGATCTGGCCGCCGGGCGTTCTCCCTCGACATGGGCCAAAAGCTCCGTGATGGTTTCCCGGGTGACCGGGACGGGCTTGTGCTCATCATGGTACACGCGGGTTTTTTCGCGAACTTCGTCCGCGAGCGCGTAAAGCGTTCGCATTCTCTCATTGACGCTGATGCCGGTGCCGCGAACCTGCGCGCCCGAGGCCTTTTGCGCCGCCTGGGCCAGCATGGTGCCCGCGTCGTTGAACGCCAATTGCTGCCTTGGCAGATGCAGCAGCTCAATCGGGGTCAGCCGCAACTGGCGAAGATAGACACCCGCAGCGACGCCGATCGCCTTGCGCCCGTTAGCGCGATAGAGATCATCGATCGCCTCACAGACGGCGGCCTTGAATATCGGTATTTCAGGGTTTTCCTGGTCCGCCATCGGGCGCTCCCGCGATACGCCCCCTTTTCGCGAGGGTTACGGTCGGAACATAACACGGTGTCATCGCCGGACAGAAGTGCCCTGGCACGGCGAACGGGTATTCACGTGCGATCCGTCACACCCGGGGCGACATTGATCAGAAGTGGGACTGCTATTTGCCGGCGACCGAACGGCGCGCCTCGTAAAGGGCGATCGCGGCGGCATTGGAAATATTGAGCGTGCCGAAATCCGGATCGGTTGGAAGGCGGGTGATCACATCACAGCGCTCCCGCGGGAGCCGTCGCAGGCCCGGGCCCTCGGCCCCGAGAACGAGCGCGGTCTTGCCGTCCATGCGCGCCTCGTGGATTGGACATTCCCCGTCTCCGCTGAGCCCGACGCACCAGAAACCTCCCGCTTTCAAGCCGTCGATCGCGCGCGCCACATTGGTAACCTCGACAATGGGAACGCGTTCCAGAGCGCCTGACGCCGCCTTGGCCAGAACACCGTCGGCGGGCGGTGCGTGGCGCGATTGAACGATCAGACCACCAGCGCCGAAGGCGGCGGCCGAGCGTAGGACGGCGCCGACATTATGGGGGTCGGTCACCTGATCCAAGACAACCACCAACGCCGTTGGGTTGTCGGACAGACACTCAACCAAGGTTTCAATCGCCAGTCCCGCCAGAGGGCGGGCAACGACGACGAGGCCCTGGTGAACCGCGTCCGGAGGTACTTTTTCCGCGAGGTCGCGCCCGTCTAGAAATTTGGGCGATGGCAGTTTCTCGCGTCGGGCGGGTGGCAGAGTTGCGAGGATTTCCTGGAGCGTGCTCTCCGCTCTTTCCGACAGATGGAGCGAGAGAATTTCGCGCGCCGGATTCGCCAAGGCCGCGGCAACGGGGTGCCGTCCCCACAGGGTCACCGTTCCAGGCCCACCGCCGACGAAGGAACGGGGGCCGGCTTCGGCGGTTTCCGGGTGCGAGGAACGCGCGCCCGGGCGCGCGTGATCCTTGCCTCTATGTTTCTCGGCGAGATGGGGGCGGCGACCGCGACGCATGGCCTATTCCTCAAGATTTCGCGTGGGATTATTTACATCATGCACGTTGGTTAGTGAATTGAGCAGCTTGAATTTTGCCGGGATTGTCGGGGGGCGTCCCGGGTCGTGCTTCGATCTCGCGCGAGGGGGCTGATTTTGACGTTGACAAACGGTTTGGTTTCTCCATATTGCGCTCTCCTTCGAAAGCCTCCGAGCGTTGTGCCGCCCTTAGCGCGGCGCCGGATGTTGCGAGGGCGATTGGTGGGGTGCCCGAGTGGCTAAAGGGGACGGGCTGTAAACCCGTTGGCATTGCCTACGTTGGTTCGAATCCAACCCCCACCACCACGCCTCTCGCGACGTGGGCTTCATGCTCACGGCGCGGACCCGAAGGTATGGCCATGATCGCGCGTGTTCGCGGGCGATCAATAAGGCGCGCGGCGCGATGTGGCTGGGCGGGTGTAGCTCAATGGTAGAGCAGCAGCCTTCCAAGCTGAATACGAGGGTTCGATTCCCTTCACCCGCTCCACCGCGCCCGTCCGCCGGTACGGCCATGGCGGGATGCGCCGCGAGGACGACCCTGGTCACGGGAACCCGGGGTCGGTTCTGATGTTTTTGATTTGGCCCGGATGGGAATGACGATGGCGAAGGCGAAGTTCGAGCGAAACAAGCCGCATTGCAACATAGGCACGATTGGCCATGTTGATCACGGCAAGACGAGTCTGACGGCTGCGATCACGAAGATTTTGGCTGAGAGCGGCGGTGCCGATTTCACGGCCTATGATCAGATTGACAAGGCGCCGGAGGAGAAGGCTCGTGGTATCACGATCTCGACGGCTCACGTTGAGTACGAGACCGAGGGTCGTCACTACGCGCATGTTGAT
>JADHLJ010000368.1 GCA_016780745.1 Alphaproteobacteria bacterium
CTTAACCATCAGAAACGGCGCGAGGGCAAGAAACCCGAACAGAAACCGGGCGGCGGTAACCTGAAGCGGGTGTAGGTCCGGACCAGGAAGGATCGTCAAGGCGGCCTTGCCAAGCGCGCTCGCCCCAGCGAAAAACCCACAAGCGAGCGTGGCGGCCAACGTTGCGCGGAGTAACGGCGTCATCGACTCGTCATCGTCGGAAGCAGCGACATCGCCGCCTTCATTCGACGGTCCCGCGCAACCTCTCGAGAAAACGATCGCGCGCCGCCGGGGGGGCCTCGCCCTGGGCGCCGAAGACGTGGCGCTCCAGGAAGAACCCGGTGAGTTTCATGCCGGCCAACAGATCCTCGGGCTCGCCGCCGCCTCGGCCGATCAGAAAGTCAGGCAGGGTCAGGAGCTTCTCGCGATACGGCTCGCCCGCCGAGAGCGAGACCGCCCGGCCCGAGCGCGGGCTGACATAAGCCAATTCGTCGTTGTTGCCGGTTACCGCGCAATGCTCCAGGTTCAGACCAAAGCCAAGCTCGGCCAGAACCCCAAGCTCCCATTTCACATAGGCCGCGACCCAGGCGGAGCCGAGCTCGGCCATCTCCATCGCGCCGATCAGGGCGTTCAAGGCATCGTGGATCCCCGGATGCGGCTCACGTTCCGGCAGCGCGCGCTCGGCCACCGCCGAGGCGGCGGCGAGGCCCGCGAGCTTCAACGCGTCGTCGAAAAGTTCCGGCGCGTGGCTTTCCTTCAGCTCGATCCGATAGGAGCCGAGATGTTCCGGCAGTCGCGCCGACCATGTCGCCTCGACCCGATTGCCGGGTTGCAGAACACCCCGATTGCGGGGCGACGTCGCGCCGCGCACGAGGCCGGCGTGGCGACCATGCTCGGATGTAAGAAGCACCACCACGGCCGCCGCCTCGCCATGGGGACGCGAGGCCAGAACGATCCCTTCGTCGGTCCATTCCATGGCGTGGTCCGGTTCCTCCCTCAGGCGTTGGGGTCAAGCCCCCAGACGGCATAGCGGTCGGGGTCGTCCATCCAGTTCTCGCGCACCTTCACGAACAGAAACAAGTGCACCGGACGGCCCAGCAGTTTTCGCAGCTCGGCCCGGCTGGCGCTGCCGATCGCCTTGATCATCGCCCCGCCCTTGCCGAGCGCGATCTTCTTGTGGCCCGGGCGGGTGACATAGAGGACCTGATTGATCACGACCTCGCCGTCCTCGCGCTCGGTCCATTGCTCGGTTTCGACCGTCGCGGCATAGGGCAGTTCCTGATGCAGGCGCAGCAGCACCTGCTCGCGGGTCACCTCGGCGGCCAGCAGGCGCTCCGGCAGATCCGACGCCTCGTCTTCCGGGTAGAGCCAGGGGCCCTCGGGCATGCGATCCGCCAGATAGGCCAGAAAATCATCGCATCCCGCGCCACCCTCGGCGGAGATCATGAAGGTTTCCTCGAAGATTTCCTCGGCGTCGAAGGCGGCGGCCAGCGGCAGCAACTCCTCGGGCCGGATCAGATCCACCTTGTTCAATACCAAGATAGCCTTGCGCCCGGTCTCTTTCAGGCCGGCGATGATCCGCTGGGTATCGGCGTCGATCTTGCGCTTACCCACGTCATAGAGCAACGCGACGACATCGGCGTCTCCCGCGCCCTGCCAGGCCGCGTCGACCATCGCCCGGTCAAGCCGACGCCTAGGCTCGAAAATACCGGGGGTGTCCACGAAAACGATCTGCGTCGGACCGGCCATGCAAACGCCGCGAATCCGGGTTCGCGTCGTCTGGACCTTATGGGTGACGATCGAGAGCTTGAAGCCGACGAACCTGTTCAGCAATGTCGATTTACCGGCATTCGGGGCACCGATCAGCGCGACGAACCCCGCGCGCGTGGCGTTAGCGTCGTTCATGCCTGCTCTCCCGCGGTAAGGTCCGCCAATAGCAGCGTCGCCGCCGCCTGTTCGCCGTGGCGCTTGGAGCGCCCCTTCGCCGTTCTCGCCGGAAAATCCGCCACGGTTACCTGGATTGTGAATTCTGGCGCGTGCGGCGGGCCTTCCTGTCCAATCACCACGTAGGACGGCAGACCGTGACGGCGCGCCTGGGCCCATTCCTGCAAGGTCGTTTTCGGATCGCTCGGCGGCTCCAGGTCCGCCTCCAGGAACGGCGTCCAATGCTTGACGACAAAGCGGCGCGCGACATCAAGACCGCCGTCAAGATACAGGGCGCCCAGGATCGCCTCCATGACGTCGGCGAGGATACTCTCACTCTCCCGCGCGCCGACCTCTTCCTCACCCCTCGAGAGGATGAGATACGCGCCGATGTCGAGCCCCCTCGCCACCTCGGCCAGAGTCTCCTTGCGCACAAGCTGTACATGCCGCCGGGCGATCTCGCCCTCGCGCTCGCGCGGAAAACGATCCAAAAGTTGATCGGCGACCACCAGGCCCAGAACCCGGTCTCCCAAGAACTCAAGCCGTTCATAGGCGTTCCAGACTTCCTTGGCGGCACTAGCGTGAGTGATCGCGCGCTGGAGGATTTCCGAAGCCTTGAAGGTGTGCTCCAGGACCGTCTCTAGATCGTTCTCGCGATCGCCGGCGCAATCCCGGCTCATTCGATGAAGTTCAGCAGACGGCCGAACCGTATCGCCCTCGGCCAGTTCCAGACCTCCCAGGCCGCCCATCGCGAATCCCATGCCCAAAACAAGATCTCCGCCCGTCCAACGAGATTCTGGCGAGGCACCATGCCCACGCTCGGGTCCCGGCTATCGACCGAGTTGTCCCGATTGTCTCCCATCATGAAATAGTAGCCCTCGGGCACGGTGTAGACACGGGTGTTGTCGGCCCCGCCGGTGTCGCCGCGGGTCTCGAGGATAAGATGTTGTACGCCGTTCGGCAGAGTCTCGACATATTGCCTCACCCCGCGCTCGCGTCCGAAACTGTCCATGACCTTGAAGTCGTCGATGGCCCGGCGCGGCACCTGAACGCCGTTTATATGCAGAATACCTTCGCGCACCTGGATCTTGTCGCCCGGCAGCCCGATCAGGCGCTTGATGAAATCCGTGCTGGTATCGGACGGCTTCTTGAAGACGATGACATCGCCGCGCTCGGGCTCGGTGAACAGCACCCGCCCGGGGATCACCGGCGGCGAGAAGGGAAGCGAGTAGCGGCTGTAGCCGTAGGACATCTTGGAGACGAACAGATAATCGCCCACCAGCAGGGTCGGCTTCATCGATCCGGACGGGATGTTGAACGGCTCATAGGCGAAGGTGCGAATACTGAGCGCGATTAGAACCGCCACGACCACGGTTTTGACAAGTTCCCGGAACCCGCCGGTCTTACTGGCTGTCGATGCGATCATTCGAATATTTCGGCTAGTTTGAGGACGGTCCAGCGGTCCCGAGACAGAACCGGCGTTCGAACGGCGGACATCATCGCGAGGCGTGATCTATGACGCAAAACCCCGCGCGCGGCAAGCTTCCACGGCCTCCCGCGCCTGGATTATTCGGTCCGAAGCGCCGCGATCGACGCCGGTTCCGCCGAGATGACGACGAAGGCTTGAGCAAGCGGCGGCTCGTCCGACAAGCTGAGATCAATCCTCGGCGCCATGCCCTCGGGCGTCAGCGCGGCCAGACGCTCGGCCGCGATACCGCTCAGGGTCAAGCGCGGTTTGCCCGACGGCTCGTTCCCCACCGCGAGCTCGCGCCAGGCCACGCCGAGGCGCGCACCCTCGCCCAGCGCTTTCCAGACCGCTTCCTTGGCCGCGAAACGCTTGGCGTAGATCGCGGCCCTGGTCGCCTTGCCCTCGGCCCGGCTTTGCTCTTCCTCGGTGAAAACCCGGTTAATAAAGCGCGCGCCGAAACGCTCCAGGGTCCGCGCGATCCGGTCTATGTCGACGATATCGTTACCAATCCCGATGATCATGGCCGGGCCTCAGGCGCTAATCTGTCCGGTCGCGGCGGCGCGCGCGTTATCCATGAGCGCTCGCATCCGCTTGATGCTGCTTTCCAGACCACCGAAAATCGCTTCGCCGATCAAAAAATGACCGATATTGAGTTCGGCCACCGACGGGATCGCCGCGATGGGGCCGACCGTATCGAAGCTCAAACCGTGGCCCACATGACATTCCAGCCCCAGCCTTTCGGCGACCTCGGCCGCTTCGATGACGCGCGCGAGCTCGGCGGGCCGGGCGTCGTCCTCGACCTCGCAATAGGCACCGGCGTGGATCTCCACGACGGGAGCACCAAGGCTGGTCGCCGCCTCCAATTGGCGTTCGTCCGCCTCGATGAACAGCGAAACCCGGCATCCGGCGGCGCCAAGCTCCTGGCAGTAACGCTTTAGCCGGTTGTGCTGACCGGCGGCGTCGAGCCCGCCCTCGGTGGTCACCTCCTCCCGCTTTTCCGGCACGATACAGACCGCGTGCGGACGGTGACGCAGCGCGATCTCCAGCATCTCCTCGGTCGCGGCCATCTCGAAGTTGAGCGGCAGATCTATCTCCCTCACCAAACGCTCGATATCCACGTCGGAAATATGCCGGCGATCCTCGCGCAGATGCGCGGTGATGCCGTCCGCGCCGGCCTCGGCGGCGACACGGGCGGCCCGAACCGGGTCGGGATGGAGGCCGCCACGCGCGTTCCTGATCGTCGCGACATGATCAATGTTCACACCAAGCCTGAGATAACCCATGCCCTCGCCTCCGCCTTGTTCCAGCCACCGCGTCCGGTCTAGCCGCGCGCGCGCTCCACCGAGGTGATCAACGGCGTCGCCCGCAGAGCGGCGATGATATTGGTCAGATGCCGGACATTCCCGACCTCGACATCCACTTGCATCTCAAAGAAATCCACGGACCGGTTCGTAACCTTCAGATTGACGATATTGCCGGAATTCTTGCCGATGATGGTCGACAGACCGCCAAGACTTCCCGGCTCGTTCAACAAGATCACGCCCAACCGGCCGATATGGGTCTGCCCGGCCTCTTCCATGTCCCAGGCAACGTCGAGCCACCGCTCCGGCATCGATTGAAAACCCTCCAGGGTCTCGCAATCAATGGTGTGAACCGTGACGCCCTTGCCGGTGGTCACGATGCCGACGATGCGTTCGCCCGGCAAGGGATGACAGCATCGGGCATAATGCACGGCCATGCCGGGAATAAGCCCCTTGAGCGGAATGGTCGAGCCCTTGGCATTCTTCTTTTTCCGCTCTCGGTTGAGCGGCACCACATTATCGGCATCGATCTGTTTCGGCTCACGATCCGGCATCGCCGCCC